>CAZUSF010000151.1:0-4390 GCA_964623355.1 uncultured Thiobacillus sp.
CGGCACCACGGTGTATGTGAAGGACGCCTCGCGCGCGGTCGGCGTTTGCTCGAACTTGCTTTCCGACGACCTCGCCGCCGACTATGTCGCCAAGCTGAAAACCGACTACGCCGACGTGCGCGAACGCCATCTGGCGCAGCGCGGCGAAAGCAAGCGGGTGACACTGGCCGAAGCGCGCACCAACAAGTTCAAGACAAACTGGCTCCCCTCCCCCCCGGGGGGAGGGGCTGGGGGAGAGGGGTACACACCGCCGCTGCCGAAGCAACTCGGTGTGCAGGTTTTCACCGCCTACGACCTCGCCGATCTGGCCGAAATCATCGACTGGACGCCGTTCTTCCAGTCCTGGGAACTGCATGGCCGTTACCCGAAGATTCTGCAGGACGAAGTGGTCGGCGAAGAGGCGCGCAAACTGTTTGCCGACGCGCAGGCCATGCTGAAGCAGATGATCGCGGAGAACTGGATCGAGGCGCGCGCAGTGATCGGCCTGTTCCCGGCCAACACAGTCAACGATGATGACATCGAGATATACGCCCCAGACGGCAAGGTATTGATAACCGCGCACCAACTGCGCCAGCAGATGGCGAAACCCGCCGGTCAACCGAACTGGTGTCTGGCCGACTTTATTGCACCCAAAGCCTCCGGCGTACAGGACTACATCGGCGCTTTCGTGGTCACCACCGGCATCAACGAAGATGCGCGCAGCAAAGCCTTTGAAGCCGCGCACGACGATTACAGCGCGATCCTGTTCAAGTCGCTGTGCGACCGTCTGGCGGAAGCCTTCGCAGAACGCATGCACCAGCGCGTGCGCAAGGAATTCTGGGGCTACGCGTCCGATGAAACCTTGAGCACCGTTGATCTGATCGACGAAAAATATCGCGGCATCCGTCCCGCGCCAGGTTACCCGGCCTGCCCGGAGCATAGCGAGAAAGGCGCGCTGTTCGACCTGCTCGATGCCACGGCGGCGACCAGCGTCACGCTGACCGAAAGCTTCGCCATGTGGCCGGCCGCGTCGGTTTCCGGCTTCTATTTCAGCCACCCGGACGCACGCTATTTCGCGGTCGCCAAGATCGACCGCGACCAGGTCGCTGATTATGCGCAGCGCAAAGGCTGGGATATGAACACAGCGGAAAAATGGCTGGCGCCCAACCTGGCGTATAACACCTGAAAACCCAGTCAGGGAACCTGTTCATGAACACCGCCGCATCACTTCAAGCCTTGCCAATCGCCACGATTCACCTGGGCAGCGGCAAAGACCACCGGGATAGTCTTGGCACCCTGGGCGTCACTTTCTGCCCCGGCAAAAGCGACCCGATGCTGGGCGAAGGCATGTTCTCGCGCGAACTGGTGCTCGATCTTGGCTGCGTTCGCGCCTGGGGCGCGACCGCGCTGGTGAGCCTGATCGATGACAATGAATTCGATCTGCTCAATGTGCCGCGCCTGGGCGACATGGCGGAAGCCGCCGGCCTGGACTGGTATCATCTGCCGATCCCGGACATGGACGTGCCAGGCTGGCAATTCGAGCGGCGCTGGGTATATGCCGGCGTGCGTTTGCGGCGTTTGCTGCGGCGTGGCGGCAAGGTGGTCATCCACTGCCGGGTCGGACTCGGTCGCTCCGGCATGATCGCCGCACGTCTGATGGTCGAACTCGGCATGTCGCCCAGCGAAGCCATCAGCCGCGTGCGCAAGGCGCGGCCGGGCGCCATCCAGACCAGCGAGCAGGAACGTCATGTGATCGAGACGCGCACCATTTCCGCCGCCCACGATGACGCGCTGGCTCGCCGCCTGGCCTGCCTGTTCGGCGGTGCGCTGGGCGATGGATTTGGTTATGTCGTGGAATTCGACAGCCTGGCAAAAATCCAGAAGACACACGGCCGAAGCGGCCTGCGCGAACCCTATTTTCACAAGGGTGAACTGGTCGTCTCGGACGACACCCAGATGAGCTTGTTCACGCTGGAGGGCCTGACCCGCGCCATGCTCGCCGGCGACCCGAATGACCAGGGTCTGGTCGAGCAAGTGCGCCAGTCCTACCTCGACTGGCTGACCACGCAAGACCCACGCGCCAAGGACAGCCATCAGTCATCGCGTCTGCTCAAGCACGCCGTGCTGCATGCTCAGCGCGCGCCAGGCAAAACCTGCATCAGCGCCATGAGCCTGGGCGGCAGCGGCACGCCGGAACAACCGATCAACAACAGCAAAGGCTGCGGCGGCGTCATGCGCGCTGGCATGGTTGGCCTGATGCCGAACCTGCCGCCAGCGCGGGCATTTCGCATCGGCGCCCGCATCGCCGCGCTCACTCACGGTCATGCCAGCGGCTATTTGCCGGCTGGGTTGATGGCCGCCAGTGTGCGCGCCATGCTGGACGATGTGCCGCTGCATAGCGCCTTGATTCAGGCCAGCACGCTGGCACGCGCCTGGCCCGGACACGAAGAAACACTGACCCTTCTGCGCACCGCGCTTGATCTCAGCGTGCGCCCATTCGCCGGCAGCTTGCCGCCGGAACTCGGCCAGGGCTGGGTCGGCGAGCAGGCACTGGCGATCGCCGTCTATGCCGCCAGCCTCAGTCAGTCGTTTCAGGAAGTGATTGTGATCGCCGCCAATCACAGCGGCGATTCCGATTCCACCGCCAGCCTTGCCGGCCAGTTGTTCGGCGCACAGCATGGTCTCGAAGCGCTGCCGCACGCCTGGATTCGTCGCCTGGACGTGTTCGATGCAGTACTCGATCTGGTCGATTGGAGCCAGCCGCTATGGAAACGCACCTCGCCCCCGGGCGCGGACAGCACCAGTTGATGCAAAGCGAATCTTTTTCGGCCGAACCCCTTTCCGTCGAATCCATCTCAGCCGAATCTCCTTTCGCCAATCCGGTCAGATTGCGGCAACTGTTTGTCGCCGGACTCGATGCCATGCTGGCGCGGCATCCGGCGCTCGGGGTTTACATCCTGGTGCTGGCCAATGCGGCGCAAGATCCGGCGCTATGGCGCCCGCTGCGCGACAAACTGCTGCAGCGACAGCGCGAACACGCCGCCGCGATCAAGCAGGCATTGCGGCAAGGCGGCAAGCTGGATGTGCCGCCGGACGACCTGCTGGTGTTTCTCAAACTGCTGGCGCTCGACCTCACGCCGGAAGAGTTCGAGTTGCTGCAAGTCAGCCCGCCACGCCAGCTTGGCCGCTGGGAAGTGCAGTTCAACCCGCTGCGCGGATTGCGTCCGGCGCGGATGAGCGAAGCCCGCGTCAGCGGCATCTCGCAACCTTTCGATGCCGCCGGCTTTCACTTCAACAAGCCGTTCCTGGCCAAGGAAATCCTCTGGCAGGGCGAACTCGCCGGTGCGTCAGCGCGCCTGCTGTACAACAAATTTCCCTTTGCCCCCTGGCATGGCCTGCTGGTGCCGGAACCCGAGCAGCAACGACCTCAGTTGCTGACGCCGGAAACGCATGGCTGGGCGTGGCAGGTGGCGCAGGACGCCGGCGCGGCAATTCCAGGTTTTGGCCTCGCCTACAACAGCTATGGCGCTTATGCCTCGGTCAATCATCTGCATTTCCAGACCTTTGTCCGCGACCGGCCGCTGCCGCTGCAAAGTCTCGAACCCAAGCAGTACCCACTGGCGTTGCAACGTTTCAGCGACGCACACGATGCCTGGTTCCATATCGATGCCTTGCATGCTGCGGGCACACCCTACAACCTGGTTTACGACCGGCAAGGGCTGCATGTCGTTGCCCGCGCGCGGCAGGGTGAAATCGCCTTGCAAGCCTGGAGTCCGGGTTTCGCCTGGAGCGAAGTCGCCGGCGTGTTCAGCATCAGCAGCCGCGAAGAATACGAGGGCTTGACCGAAGCGGTGATCGATCAGGCGTTGATTGAACTGCGGGTTTGAACAGTGTCTAACTTCCATGACGCGAGGGCGCGACACCCCTGATCATGAAAGCTGTAGGTTGGGCAAAGCGAAGCGTGCCCAACTTGCCCACGAAAGCTGTTGGGCACGCTTCGCTTTGCCCAACCTACGGGTTATTTCACGTTAACGCACCCGCTGTCCGAGTCGGTCCAGTACGCGCGCGGCGATGTCGCGTAGCGGTGCCACTTCCATTGCAGCGCCGATATCGATCGCCGCTTTCGGCATGCCGAACACGATGCACGACGCTTCATCCTGCGCAATCGTGTAGGCCCTGGCCTGGCGCATCGCCAACATGCCTTGCGCGCCATCCTTGCCCATGCCGGTCAGGATCACGCCGAGCGCATTCTGGCCGGCCACCTCGGCGGCGCTGTGGAACAGCACATCGACCGAGGGCCGGTGCCGGTTGACCGGGTCGGCCTTGTTCAATTCGGTGTAGTAGTAAGCGCCGTTCTTCTTCACCAGCAAGTGCGAATGCCCGGGCGCGATGTAGGCATGGCCAGGCAGGA
>CAZUSF010000151.1:4490-6383 GCA_964623355.1 uncultured Thiobacillus sp.
TTCAGACGTTGGCTGTAATCGCGTTCACGCTCGATGATGGTGTTGTTGTGCACCGACTTCAGCTTGCGCACCATGACGCGGCCAGTCGCGGGGAAGAAATACACCTTGCGCGGATAGACATCGAGCAGATCCTCGGCAACCACCCGAATCCGTTCGGCATGCAGATAGTCGAGCACGAATTCGCTGTTCATCGCGCCGACTTGCACCGTGGTAAAGCCGCGCAACACCGCCGCACCGCCAAAAACCTTGGCCTCCAGCCGATTGCGGTTGGCGCCGAGTTTGACCAGTTGATTGATCAGCACTTCCATCGCATAGCCGCCATAACGCGCCGAATTCGACAGGACGTTGTGCTGATCGCCGCCGCCTTCCGGCAGCATGAAGTGATTCATCCCGCCAATGCCGGTTTTCGGGTCGCGGATGCACGCCGCCACGCAAGAGCCGAGCACCGTCACCAGCAGCATGTTGCGCGCCGAGACGTAGTACTCACCGGGCAGGATTTTCGCCGCTTCGATGTCAAAATTCCGATCGAAGTAATGATTCGGCGCCTGGACTTCCTCGTAGCCGTGGAAGCTCACTTCGCCCCCTTGATTTCAGCGTGCTGGTAGACCGTTTGCCCACGCAGCTTGAACAGATCAGTGGCGTGATACAGCGCTTCCGAATGTCCGACGAACAGCAGGCCGTCCGGCTTCAGCAGCGGCTTCATCTTTTTCAGGATTGCGTACTGCGTCGGCTTGTCGAAGTAAATCATCACGTTACGACAGAAAATCGCATCCAGCGGCTGCCGGATCGACCACACCGGATCGAGCAGATTCAGCGGGAAACATTTCAGCATCGCGCGCAGTTCCGGCTTTGCCCGCGCCATGCCGGCGTTGTCGCCGGAACCCTTGAGGAAAAACTGTTTCTGCCGCTCCGGGTTGAGCTTGGTCAAGCGCTCGATCGGATACACACCTTCCGCCGCCTTCTTCAACACATTGGTGTCCAGATCGGAGGCGAGCACCTGCACCGGCGCATTCTGCCCCAGCGCCTCGAGTGCGGTGATCGCGATCGAATACGGCTCCTCGCCAGTGCTGGAAGCGGAACTCCAGATTGTGATCGGCCGATCTTTGCGGGTTTTCAGGAATTCTTTCAGGATGACGAAGTGATGCGCTTCGCGAAAGAAATCGGTCAGGTTGGTGGTCAGCGAATTGACGAAGGCTTCCCATTCGGCCTTGTCGCCGGAGCGAATCAGCGCCAGATATTCCGGGAAACTGCGCTTGCCGGTGGCGCGCAAACGACGCGCCAGGCGGCTGTAGACCATGTCTTCCTTGGCATCATTCAGCGCGATGCCGGCATGGTCGTAGATCATCTTGCGGACTTCCTCGAAATCACGGTTCGAGAATGGAAACTCGCGTTGCGGCAGATTGGCTTCAGCCATGATCCTTGATTCCTCTGTTGAACGTGTTCGAGCGTGGGTCTGCCGGGTTGGCTGGCAAGGCGCGACGACGCGCGTGGCCGCTCCCCGCAAGGAGGAGCAACGCTGCCAGACGGCCCGGCAGGCCCGCACTCGGACAGGTAGCGGAGTTACCCAATTGTTGAGCGTGATCGGAGGCGCTAACGCTTGTTTTCATGGGACATTTCAAAGGCTGAGGAGCGGTCAACAGGGGAATCAAGGATGGCGTTCCAGTCAGGGTTCAAAACTCTTCCCACTCATCATCACTATGACTACTCGATGCCGGTGCCATGCGCTGCATTGCTCGCACCGGGCCTGGCACGCTGCCGCGATTGGCGGCCGGACGCGGCGGTGCGGCCGAAGTGGCTGCGGGGACAGCGGCAAAAGTCCGGCGTGACTCGCCCGCACCGGTCTTGAACACCGCAACCGCCTGACTCAGGCTGGCGGCCTGGTCCTGCAACGAT
>CAZUSF010000152.1:0-2762 GCA_964623355.1 uncultured Thiobacillus sp.
GGATGTCACCCTGTCTCCGGAAGTGTTGCAAGCTGTCGAACGGATTCATCTCGAATATCTCAATCCTGCACCTTGATATTTTACCCGCACAGAGAGGTCTGATGAACCGCTTATTGCTGTTGATCTGCTGTTGATCGTGGTGTTTGCCTGAACACAACCGATTTATGCGGGGCATGGGCTTTAGGCCGGGCGCTTCGGCGCAAAGCGTCCGGATGCCTGGCTTACGCCGCCTGGGCGTATTTTTCCTTGGCTTCGCGTGCGATCTTGGCATCTTCGGCACTATAGCCCTTGCCCGACCAGAGCATGTTGTAGGCAATCTCTTCGTTGCCGTTCTCGCACAGTTCCAGCACCTTGCTGAACAGCGGCTGGAAGGTGGCGGAGCGGTGCGAGCGCTCATGTTCCTCAAAGGATTGCCAGAAGGTGACGATAAGCGCCTCGCGCCCTTTCAGCGGGTTGTCGACAGGCTGACCGATGGTCGAGCCTTCATTCGACACCTCCCCTGAGTTCATGGCGACGAAGCCGCCGACGAAGCCGCTTTCGGAGTGGTAGGTCTTGACGTTCTCGCATAGCTCGGCGACGCGCATCTCCAGGTCGTCGGTGCTGTATTCGGGTTTCAGGATGACGCGATTGATGGTAACGACGCCTTCCGGGTTGAAGCCATTGATCAGTGCGGACATGACATTATTCCTTTGCAAATATTAGAAAACGCTAATGTGTGAGTGCCAAAAAACGGCGCGTCTGCGCCTGGTTAATAACATAGTGATTTACTCAACTATTTTCAAGTGTTTTTTAGCCGTACATGAGGTTGTAAGCAGGAACCGCCGAAATTTCCGACACCCGAGGTTTGGGGCCTAGGTGTAGAAGCGCGAGGCGCTAGCGAACTGAATGACGTTGTCCGGCTGGCGAAGCAAGCTGCCCGCCCAGTACTTTTCAGAGCACCACGCGGTTGGCCTGCTCGGACTGTCGCAGGCCGATCAGGGCCTGCTGCGCGGCGTACAGGCTGCGCTGCGCATCGAGCAGGGTAAGGTAGTTGTCCATACCGGCGGTGAAGCGTGCCTCGGACAGATCGAAGGCCTGCGCGTTGACATCCACCACGCCCTGCTGAGCCGCCAGGCGCGCAGTGTTCGAGTTCGACAAGCTCATCCGCAGCATCTACACATTGCGCTATCTGCGCGATCCACAACTGGAGCGCAATGTGCACCCCTCGCAGAACCGGATAGAGTCCTACCACCAGCTACGCAGGGCCATTGCCCAGGTTGGCGGCGAGAAGGAGCTGACCGGGCGCACCGACATTGAGATCGAAATTAGCAACCAGTGCGCCAAGCTGATCGCCAACGCTTTCATCTACTACAACTCGGCCATCCTGTCGCGGCTGCTGACGAAGTACGAGGCGAGCGACAATACCAAGGTACTCGCACTCATCACCCAGATATCGCCAGCGGCCTGGCGGCACATCCTGCTGAACGGGCATTACACTTTTCAGTGCAACGGCAAGATGATCGACCTGGATGCGATTGTGGCGGGGCTTGAGTTGGGATAACGGAAATTTCGGCGGCTCCGACTTACAACCCCTAAGTGCGATTGCGCATGTGGTCGGCGACCTTCTTGCAGGCTTGATACAGCTCGGCGCGCAGATCTTCATAGGCCACCGTTTCATTCAACGCTAGTTCCATGCAGTGCATCCATTGGTCGCGTTCGGAATCGCCTATCGCAAACACCATATGACGGCGACGCAGCATCGGGTGGCCGTACTTGTCGGTGTATAGCGGTGGGCCCCCCATCCAGCCGCAGAGGAAGTCGAACAGTTTGGAACGAGAGCCGGCCAAGTCTTCGGCATGCAGTTTGCGGATTCCATAGGTTTCCGGCAGTTCGTCCATGTGGTCATAAAAAACTTCGACCAGTTGATGAATTGCGGTTTCGCCGCCGATTTTTTCGTAATGAGTCTGGATAGGCATGTTTGCGCTAGAGAAAGTGAACAGCAGTTCGGGGTGGACTTACTGGCGGAAGATTTTCAGATAATGGCCTTCGAAATAGCGCTTCGCCCAATGGAACAGGCGCGACGACGGCAGCAGGAAAGAGCGTTTGAGGTCGCGGTAGACGAGGATGCCTTTATCGATGGTATCGACGATGCAGATCAGTTCGATCTTGAAGCGTGCGGTGGCAGGTTTGCCAGCCAGCGTCAGCAGCAGATTTTCAGCCGCTGCTTTGGCTTGCAGGTCGGCCATGTGCGCTTGTTTGGGCATCCAGTCCGGGCCGGGGAAGCTGCCGGCATCGCCTGCCACGAATACGTTGTGAGTGCCCGCTACCTGGCAGAATTCGTCGGCCTTAAAGAAGCCGCCCGGTGTCAACGGCAAGCCGGCTTCTGCCGCCCAGGCCGGGCCGGTGAGGCCGGGCATGAACAGGATCAGGTCGGCGTTGATGTGTCCGCCTTCGGTATCGACACCTTGTTTCGAGAACCCCAGCGGTTTGTGGCCCAGATGAGTGTCGATGCGGCGTTTGGCCATTTCCGCCAGCAAGCCGGAAACCGCTTTTTCACCCAGGCGCTTGCCCGGTTCAGCGGCAGCGTTGAAGAAGGTCAGCTCAATCTTGTCGCGCTTGCCTTGTTGACGCAGCAGGGTATCCAGGCCGAACAGAAGTTCGAACATCGGGCCGCCGCGCATGGCTGACGGTTCGTTCGGATTGCCGCCAAAGCCGAGCGCGATGCGCCCGCTGGTCATCGCGTTGACGCGGTCGCGAATGGCTTCCGCCGAGGCGATGCCTTC
>CAZUSF010000152.1:2772-3230 GCA_964623355.1 uncultured Thiobacillus sp.
CGATGCCAGGCAGCTTTTTGATGAAGCGGCCGCCAGTGGCGATCAGCAGAGCATCGTTGCGGACACTGCCGGCATCGGTCAGTACGGTGCGGCCGTTATGTTCCAGGCCGGCAACTCTGCCGGCAAAGAATTCGACATTGTGGTCTTTCAGGAAACACTCTAGCGGCAGAACCAGGTCGCTGCCTTTGCGCAAGCCGGACGGAATCCAGATCAGGCTGGGCAGATAGATGAATTCGGCCTTCGGTGCAACCAGGGTGAGGTGGGCTTTGGGCGCGCGTTTGCGCAATTCACGGACGGCTGTGAGCGCGGCGAATCCGGCACCCAGAATGACGATGTGGGGGGAGGCGTTCATAAAATTCCAATGAAGAGTTTGCTGCCTAGGCTAGCATAGTAGTGCGCCAGGGCGAGTTCAGGTCGGGAGTTTCAGTTCGACCACAGTGGTCTGAGCGTGGTGGAGG
>CAZUSF010000152.1:3240-5101 GCA_964623355.1 uncultured Thiobacillus sp.
TTTTCCGGCATGGCCGGTGACGGTTTTGCGATTCTGGCTGGCGACGGCGATTCTCATGAGGTGACTCCAAATTGTCTGTGACTCATGTCTCTATGCAAGCAACAGGCCAGATCAACATAATAATTCAGCTTATTGAAAATATGAGGATTTCTTGGGTACGCAGGGAGTTCAATGACGCGTCATCTGCTGACTCATTGACATATATGACAAGAATGCTGGACATTATTGGCATGCCCCAGACCCCATCTGCTCTCCCTAGCGAACTGCTCGCCTTGCTGGAATCCCTGCCCGAACCGCGCATTCTGGTCGATCCGGATTACCGCATCCTGTCGGCCAACGCGGCCTATCGGCACACCTTCGGCAACCCGAGCGACATTGTGGGTCGCACCTGTTACGAGATTTCGCATCATTACGACAAGCCGTGCGATCAATGCGGCGAGTCGTGCCCGCGCCAGACCGCAATGAAAACGCGGCAGCCAAGCCGCGTGCTGCATCTGCATCACACGCCACGCGGGCAGGAATATGTCGATGTCGAACTTGTCCCCATCCACGAAAGCAACGGCAAGCTGGCCTACTTCGTGGAAACCATGCGCTTTCTGCAGGACACCGGCCACCAGCCGGGCGCTCTCGGCATGGTCGGCCATTCGCCGAAGTTCACCCGCATGCTCGACCTGATCAATCGCGTCGCGCCCGCCATGACGCCGGTGCTGCTGCTGGGCGAATCCGGCACCGGCAAAGAACTGGCGGCGCAAGCGGTGCACGATCTCAGCCCGCGGCGGGAAAAACCCTTCGTGCCAGTAGATTGTTCCGGCATGACCGAGAGCCTGTTCGAATCGGAACTGTTCGGTTACGAGAAAGGCGCTTTCACCGGTGCCGGCCAGCGCAAGACTGGACTCGTCGAAGCGGCGGCGGGCGGCACCCTGTTCCTCGATGAATTGGGCGATATTCCGTTGCATCTGCAAGTAAAGCTGCTGCGCCTGCTCGAATCCGGCACTTTCCGCCGCGTCGGCGGCGTCGAGATTCTGCGTGCCGACTTCCGTCTGGTCGCCGCCACGCATCGCGATCTAAGTGCGATGGTGGAGTCCGGCGAGTTCCGCCGCGACCTGTATTACCGCCTCGCCGCTTTCCCGATCCATCTGCCGGCGCTGCGCGAACGGAGCGAAGACCTGCCGCTACTGATTGAACATATGTTGGCACGGCTAGCACCCGATCGACCGCTTCGGCTGGATGCGGTTTTTCAGCAGCGACTGATGAAATACGCTTTCCCCGGCAACATTCGGGAACTGAGAAATCTGTTGGAACGCGCCATATTGATGGCCGACGGTGATGTGCTCAGCTTGGCCGATGACTTCGAACTTTGCTGTGCTACGACGCAACGCTCAGAAGTGCCCATCCTCCCGCTTGATGAGGCCGAACGCCGCTACGTGCGCCAGGCCTTGGAACAATTGGGCGGCGACCGCAAGGAACTTAGCCGCCGCCTTGGCATCAGCGAGCGCACGCTTTATCGCAAGCTGGTTAAATAAATGAAAATACCCCCCCCTCACCCGTCCGGGGTGTAGGTTGAGTACTTCCGAGAAATTCATGGCAATGGATCCTTCTTGACCAACTGCTTCATGAAGGCAGCTTCGCTTTTGGTAATGCGGGCAACCTTTTGCGGCCCAATTGAATCGACAAGGCGAACGAAGCTATCTAGGGGCAGCGGCTCAGATATTGCTCTGTCGACACCCTCAATCCGTTCACTGAGCTTGAATAGACCCGTTCCAGTGATGGTCATCATGTAATGACAGCCACCACTCCGCGCATTTAGGCGAGCTACAGCAGCAATTGCGCGAGTTGAACGCATGGGAGATACCTACCTGAT
>CAZUSF010000152.1:5111-6035 GCA_964623355.1 uncultured Thiobacillus sp.
ACGGTGGTTTGTTGAACATAGTCCTTCAACACTCACCCAAACTGACCCGATTTACGTTGATAGCATTCCACACACTTATCCAGTTGATGTTTCTGTACCTTCTGGATTTGGCGCAGCAATTCATGGGGTACATCGCAGAGCTGGTAACGCCGACGTAATTCTTCTTCCATATGGATGAGAAGGCTGGCAGCCATTTCGGCATCTGCCAGCGCACGGTGATACCGCCCCGTGACGGGAAGCTTGGCATATTCGACCAGCACCCCAAGTGTGTGGTTCGGTGCCTGCGGTAACACGCGGCGCGCCACGAGCATGGAACAGGCAAATTCCTGTCGGCGCTTTCGGTGAACACGCTGCAGCTCTGCATCCCAAAACCGACTATCGAACGAGGCATTGTGCGCAACCAGCGGATAGTCACCGACAAAATCAGACACTTCGCACATAACATCGGCCGCCGATGGTGCCTTACGAACCATTGCGTCGGTAATGCCGGTGAGCTCTGTGATGAATGCGGGTATGCGCACCCCTGAATTCATCAAGCTCTGGTACCGATCAACGATTTTGCCGTCCTTGAGCAGGACTGCGGCGATCTCGGTCGCGCGATCGTTATGGTTTGGCGACAATCCCGTCGTTTCAAAGTCAATGACTGCTACGGTTTCCATTACGTCAATACCCAATCTCTGTGAAGGAACGATGTTATTTACATGCCCCGGACCCCGGCCACTTATCGTTCGGCCTCCCAGCGCTCGAACCACTTGGTCAGTGCCAGAATTTCTCCCATCTGGCCAAGTCGGTGATCAATGGCATCATGATTGCCCCACACCACGTCCACCAAGGCACCTTCGGCTTCTCGTGATTCGATGTCCCGGCAATATAGCCCCAATTCACGCTGCACATAGAAGCCGTAGGTACGACAGGCCACTGGAC
>CAZUSF010000152.1:6045-6296 GCA_964623355.1 uncultured Thiobacillus sp.
CAAGCTCCACTCGGCCTCAGTCATTTGAGGCACTTCGGAGAGTCGCCGACAACAACTGTCGCAGCCCTTCCCGCACAACCAGTCAGGATGACTTCCTCTGATGTTCTGTACGCGCGCGTCAATGTCGGCATGAAGTTGGGATAGCGTGGTCATATTTCGTGAACTCGATCGAGACCGTCAAGAGTTTGTGCCAATATGTCCTTGTGTTTACCGGCTGGAAGCGCACCAATGCCAAATATTCTAATTCGCGG
>CAZUSF010000153.1:0-6269 GCA_964623355.1 uncultured Thiobacillus sp.
CCGTTGAGATGCCACCACAACCCGACGTTGAACAACAATGCCAGCGAAAACCAGGCCAGCGACCACAACGCGGCCTCCTTGACGCTGACCTTGTGCGCCTTCCTGCCGCCGAGGACGAAAAGATCAAGCGCCAGCATGACCAGCACGAAGGCGATGAAGGCGCCCCACATCCAGGGTTCACCGATGGAGACAGCAGTATTCATATCAAATCGACCTTTGGGATCAAGAAATAACAGATTATTTTATTAGTTTGTTGCAGCAGGCCGCTGGATACAGCAACGAGTGAGTTGTTCCGGCTCATACCTGTGGCGTGGGCATTGACAGCGGGCGTGGGCATCTTGATGCCGGCATTCGTCGAGTACTTGCGCACCGTTTCCAGAATTCGGTCGTATTGGTCAGCGCGTCGATCACCCGCACGCCCATCGATTTCTTCGCCATCCACTTGGAAATGGCCAGCGAGATGAACGAGCCGCCGAAGCCCATTACTGCGGCGAAGATCAGCAATGCGCCCAGGTTGAGGCCGTTTTCGTTGAGATAAGGCTCGACCCCCAACAGTCGCATGGTGAGCGATAACGCCAGCACAATGGCCAGGTTGGTGGCGAGGAACAGCATGATGCGTTTCATGGTGGAGTTCTCCGAGAAGGGTATTTAAATAGTTAATACTGAGTGTTTCATGACGCTACTGGCGCTTCGGCCAAGCCAGGCGCGAATTCACGCTGCCGCTCGGACCGTTGATGCCGGAAAGCCGCACGATAATCTGCGTAATGGCCGCGTCGCCGTAGGCGAGTGAATAAGCCAGCCGCTGCGTGACGTAATCGCGGTTTCCATCCGTGATGGCTGAAGCCCTGATTTTGCATATTCATCTGCATAACCGTTGCTCCATTCAGGTTTTTTTACATGCGCATCGTACGGTTGTTGATGAGCAAGAAAAATTCGAATTACCCTATTGTTCAGTTCGTATTTCTCGATGAAGTCATGCTCAATTTCAATACCTGCGTAACTGTAACGACTTGCATGATTTCCTCGCCGTGCCAAGGATTCAGGTAGGCATTGCCCGAAGTGGTGTACCTGGGCTGCCTGGAAGAGCAGTTCAACCGGTTGCGGGTGATAGCCACCGACGAGGCCTTGCCAATCTTCAGCGTCCGCGTCATGCAATGGAAAACAGGTACGGCGAAGTCTGATTGGGAGGGACACGGGAAATCATGAGCGGCCGTGTGCGCGGTCAGAGAAGGCATACGCGGGAAATGAGTCTACAGAGGCGACTGGGTTCTTGATTACCAGCACCGCCCAATAGGGGGCGGTTTCGCCAGATCAGTTTCAGCATGGAAGGATGAATCCGTGTAACGGCCATTCAGTTGGATTGCTGTAACCCGTTTTGCTGGCCTGAGTGAGTCAGGTTATGACATTGCTGCCATTGGCAAGATGCTAATGGTTGCCTCGCCGTCGCAGCTAAAGCCGATTACCTGGTCAGCGGCGATCTGCATCATCCCTCACCCTTGAGCCCGTGTTTTTCCAGCAAACGGTAGATGCTGCGTTCGCTGACGCCGAGGATGGCGGCGATCTGGCCGCGGTGGCCGGCGTACTTTGCGACCAGGAGTTCGAGGTAGCGGCGTTCGATTTCTTCCAGCGTCGGTTCGTGCTGGAAGCCCATGCTGAACTGCCCCGGTTGTTCGCCGAGCGCTTCGAAGGAGAAGTGTTCCGGGCGGATTTCGTCGCTGCCGCCGCCGACGATGATGGCGCGCTCGACCATGTTGCGCAGTTCGCGGATGTTGCCGGGAAAACCGTAGCTCATCAGCAGGCGCAGCGCCGTCGGGTGCAGGCGTTTGTTCAGGCGCCGTGAAAAATTGTGGTGGGCGAGGAAATGCTCGACCAGCGCCGGGATGTCCTGCAAACGCTCGCGCAGCGGCGGAATGCGCAGGGTGAAGGCGGACAGGCGGTAGTAGAGGTCGGAGCGAAACTTGCCGTCCTTGCTCATCTGCGCCAGGTTGCGGTTGGTGGCGGCGACGATGCGCACGTTGGCCTGCAAGTCCTTGACCCCGCCCAGGCGGCGGTATTCGCCGCTTTCCAGCACGCGCAGCAGCTTGGCCTGAATGATCGGTTCGATCTCGCCGATTTCATCGAGAAACAGGGTGCCGCCCTGGGCGGCTTCGATCAGGCCGGGCTTTTGCCGATCGGCGCCGGTGAAGGCGCCTTTTTCATGGCCGAACAGTTCCGACTCGAACAGTTTTTCCTGCAGCGTGCAGCAATCGACGGCGACGAAATTGCGCGTCGCGCGCGGGCTGCGTTCATGGATGGCATGCGCCACCAGCTCCTTGCCGACGCCGCTTTCGCCCTGGATCAGCACGGTGGCTTCCGAATTGGCGACGGCGTCGATCAGGCGCTGCAATTCGGACATCGCGGCGCTGCTTCCCACCATGCCGCCGCTGGGGCGCAGGCGTTCCTTGCAGAACTGCTGATCGCGGCTCATGGCGGTGTGTTGCAGGACGCGCTTGACCTCCAGTTCCAGTTCGTCCGGGTCGACCGGCTTGGTCAGATATTGCCGCGCGCCGGCTTTCATCGCCGCGACCGCGCCCTGCACGGTGCCGAAGGCGGTGAGCACGATGACCGGGTAATCCTTGGTCAGGCCGGGCAGCAAATCGAGGGTGTTGGCATCGGGCAATTGCACGTCGGCGACGATCAGCGCCGGTTCGTGCTGAGCCAGATGAGCGTGGCCATCGCGCCAGCAATGCACGCTGGTGACGGCGTAACCCATGCGTTTGAGTTCGCCGGTCAGCAGGCGGTTGAGCAGGCGGTCATCCTCGACCAAAAGAATCGGCGTGGTTGTGGTCATATTGGCATTCGTGTGGAAGCCTCGGGCAGGCGCACGACGAAGCGGCTGCCGCGACCGGGTTGGCTGTCGAATTCGATCTTGCCGCCGTAGCCTTCGATGATCGAGCGGCAAATGGACAGGCCCAGGCCGGTGCCGTTCTGGCCGTCGGCGCGATGACTGAAGAAGGGGTCGAACACATGCGGCGCGTCCTCGGCGGTGATGCCGACTCCGGTGTCTTCGAAAACCATTTCCACCTGTTCGCCGTCCTGCCGGGTGCTGACTTTCAAGGTGCCGCCGTTGGGCATGGCGTGGATCGCGTTTTGCGCCAGATTAAGCACCACCGCACGCAGTTCGCTGTCGGTGGCCATGATGCGCGGGGTCGGGATTTCCAGTTGCGTGGTGATGCTGACCTTGTCTTCTCCCGCTTCCCAGGCCAGCAATGACAAGGTCTCTTCCACCGCCGGGTTGACCGCCACCAGTTGTGCTGTTGCCTGCGGCGTGATGCCGAGTTTCAGCAGGCGTTCGGTGACGTCGATGCAACGGTCGATCTCGCCATCCACCATCTGCAGGTACTCGCGCAACACCGTCGGCTGCTGGGTGCCCAGTTGGTCGTCCTGTTCGGTGGCGCGCAGCATGGCGTGCAACGCGAGACGAATCGAGGCGAGCGGGTTGTGGATCTCGTGCGCCACCCCCGTGGCCAGGCGCGCCATCTCGGCCAGCTTCTGTTCCTGGGAAAACCGCAACAACTTGGCCAGATCGCGGCTGGATTCGACGACGAAACGTTTTTCCACGCCCTCCACCTGCGCTCGCAGGGGAGCCGCGAACACTTCCACCTGGCGCTCGCCTCCGCTCGCTTGAGTGAATTTCATCAGACTCTTGCACGGCTTATTGTTTTTTCCGATCTCGTGTATCGGGCAAAACACCATGGAGGGCGGGCAGGGCGCGGCCTGCCCGAAGCTGGAAACGTGGCAAGGCGTGCCGGCGTGGCTTTGGCCCGGCGCCAGGCCGATCTGATCGCGATAGGCCTGGTTGTCGAGCACGATGCTGAAATTCTCGCTGTCGATCACCCGGATGCCATCGGGGATGGCATCCACCAGGGCTTGCAGGAAGGCCTCCTGCTCGCGAGTGCGGCGGATCAGGCTTTGCAGGCTTTCCGCCATCTGGTCGAAGGTATGGCCGAGGTCAGCCAGTTCGTCATGCCCGGACAGGTGGGAGCGGCTTTCCATATGCCCCGCTGACAGCGCGCGACTGGCATCGGCCAGGCGTGCTACTGGCAGCAGCACGTAACGGTGGATGAACCAGGCGCCGCCGAGCAGAGTGGCCAGCAGCAACACCCCGCCCATGCCGGCCAGGCTGATGGCGGACAGGATGGCCTGGCGGCGGATCGGCGCCGCGTCGTAATCCACCACCAGCACGCCATTGATCGGTTGCGCTTCTGCAGTGCCGTGGCAACTGGTGCAGGCCGGCTTGTTGGCTACCGGGTTGAAGCTGCGCATCACTTCGCGGCCCTGCGCATCCAGGGTGAACTGGGTATTGAGCGTGACTGGTGCAGTTTGTGGCGGGCAATCCAGACACACCCCATGCACCCGCAAGGGAAATATCCGGCCCAGTTGCGTCGGGTCGGAGGCGAAGCGGATTTCGCCGTTGGGCGCCACGATCATCGCCCCGCGTACACCGTGTTGCTGGCCCATCTGGGTGACGATTTCATGCAGGCCGGGCAGGTCGCGCTTGAGCATGGCGTTCTCCAAAGCTGCCTGCAGCAAGCGGTTGACCTCGCGTGAGGCCTGGCTACGTTCCTGCGTCAACTGGTGCTGATACAACGCCGCCGCCAGACCGATCAGCGCCAGCGACAGGGTCAGCAATCCGGCTGCCGTGCCCAGCAGAAACTTGTGACGCAGACTCGTGATGTGAAAAAAAGTCATGCAATACCCCGTGTTTCGATGCGCTTAAGTCTATTGCAGGGCAGCCCCAGGATTGACTTGGTCCTCTCTCGGTTCCAGCTAACCGGGACGACTGACCGCTAATGTAATTGGGCACGCTGCGCTTTGCCCAACCTGCATCACTGCCAGATTGGCAGCCCTTGAAGCGAACTGACCAAGCGTAATGGTACGGATCATCCAGTCCCGATTTCTATCAATGAATGCCTGGCCTGCCAATTTGGCAGGGCGGATCGACGCTTTTCCGGGGCGACTCGCGTGGCGTCCTGCCAGATTGGCAGAAAGACACCGCGTTGCCCGCTTCGATGAAATTGCATAGTTATTAAAAACAATGGGTTAAAGACGGTTTTCGGCATGGCACGGGCTTTGCTGAATGGCTTGCCTGTGGTGCTGCACCGTCAGATCGGTGCGTGCCTTGACTGCAAACCATCTGGAGGAAGCATGTCCCACGACCTGACCCGAAAAGCCTGGCTCCCCGTGGTGGTCACGCTCGCTGTCTTGCTTGCTGTGGCGCCGGTAAATCTGCTTGCCGATGAATTCATTGCCGGCACCGAGCCCTCAATGCGGCCTGTTGGCGCGCCGGTGCTGACCACGTTCACAAAGAATGCTGCCTGGTACCGCAACGCCCTGCATGGCATCGAAGCGCCGCCTTATCCGTTCAGCCTGCGTTTTCTGGAAGACCAGGGCGCCTGGTACACCCCCTTCAATCGTCCGGGCCTGACCGGCCCCTACGACATCCGTAATTGGCACGACTCCGCTTCCGGCGGCGCTGGCCGGTCCGTCCCTGGACGGTGATTTGAACGCTCTTGCGAGCGTTTTTCCATGCCGGTCAGCAAGCCGGCTGTTTTGATCTCAAGGAGAGAAGACGATGACTCGAATGCGTGTTTTGAAATTGGTTGTTGCGATGGCCGCCGTAACTTTTGTTGGCGCCGCTAGCGCCCAGTCCGGCATGAGCGGTATGGGTGGCATGTCCGGCATGTCGGGTATGGGCGGCATGAGTGGCATGTCCGGTATGGGCGGAATGAGCGGTATGTCCGGCCAGCAAGGCATGGGTGGTATGTCCGGCATGTCGGGTATGTCCGGCATGGGCGGCATGTCTGGCATGTCCGGCATGGGTGGGATGAGCGGTATGTCCGGCATGGCTGGCACCTGGAACCATGTCAATACCCCCTACGGCATGATGTGGTTCTACGCCCCGCCCACCGGCATGTCCGGTATGAGCGGCATGGGCGGCATGTCTGGAATGTCAGGCATGGGCGGGATGTCCGGCATGAGCGGTATGGGCGGTATGTCTGGCATGTCCGGAATGGGCGGGATGAGTGGAATGTCTGGTCAGCAAGGCATGGGCGGCATGTCGGGCATGTCCGGAATGGGCGGGATGAGCGGTATGTCTGGCCAGCAAGGCATGGGCGGCATGTCCGGCATGTCGGGTATGGGCGGCATGTCCGGTATGAGCGGGATGGGCGGCATGTCCGGTATGAGCGGTATGAGCGGCATGTCCGGCTACTTCCGTATTTCTCCGG
>CAZUSF010000154.1:0-6211 GCA_964623355.1 uncultured Thiobacillus sp.
CGACGCTGTGCGGCCCGTTTTTCAACGCGCTGGCCAGCGCGGCGCCATTGAGGCCACCGCCGAGAATGACAATATCGAAGTGAGAGGACATAGGCTGAAAAACCGGGTCAGGACAGTGAAGCAATGATGGGTTCGATCCAAGCTGGCGCTTCGGCATAGTTTTTCACGATCTTTCCTTCGGCGGCGCGCAGGATCAGTTTAGGCTCCATGCCATCGATCGAGTTGTCGTAGAGATAGAGTCGGTGAATCTCGGGGGCAATGAGTGCGCAGTTGGCAATGGATTTGAAGTAGCGGGAGACGATCTTGGTGATGGGGACATCATGGCCGCCCTGCATCACTCGACGGGCGACGCGAGCGGCGTTGATTGACGGATCGCTGGTAGCGACGAAAAACAGCCGAGTGAAATATCCTGCTGCATAGGCTTGGCGCAGGAAACTGATTTTGTCGGCACCGGAAAATACCGTTTCAAAGGCAAGGCTGCGCTGTTCGCGTACGCATTCTTGACGCAGTTGCTGCGCTAACTGAGCGGCTTGAAGAACCGCAGAGGGTGAATTCCAGTCGCCAAATTGGTCGCGTGCGATGTTGTCTGGATTAATGTAAGTGCAGCCGCCAAACCATTCATGTGCCAAGCCACGTTCGGTGACCGTGGTTTTACCTGACCCATTGGGGCCGGCGACCACCAGTAAACGTGGTTGCAACGCTGGCGAACTCACCGATGTGTTTCCAGATCGGAACGTGCGCGAGCCTGTGCAACTGCCTCGTGTAACTGATGCTGGATCCATGCATCGGAAACGCGTTTGCGTTCGATGGCCAGGGTCAGGGCTTCACGCATGACCATTTCCAGTTCAGCGTCGGTGGGCTCGGTATCCGGGGCCATCAAATCTCGGTGATACGTTTGCATGTGCGATTGCGGCGAATAAGGTGGAACGATTGTAACTTGGTGAGATTGCGCTGCGACCTGCCGTGCTATTCAGCTGAGTCGCACAGGTATCATCAAAAAACTCCTGGAGAAATTTACATGGATATTCTTGTGGCTGGCGGAGCCGGCCTTGGGGCAGGCATTCTGCTGTTACTCTGGCTACGTGGCCGCTGGCTGG
Organism: uncultured Thiobacillus sp.; assembly: GCA_964623355.1. GTDB lineage: Bacteria > Pseudomonadota > Gammaproteobacteria > Burkholderiales > Thiobacillaceae > PFJX01. The sequence continues at coordinate 1,098 of CAZUSF010000154.1, forward strand.
TCGAAGCCGCGCAGTTGCGCGCGCAACTGGCTGGCATGCACGAACAACTGGCGCGGGAACAGCAGGGCGGTGCGCAGCGGCGTGAGCTGATGGCGGCAGCGGAAACGCAACTGGCGGATGCGTTCAATGCACTGTCGGCAAAAGCGCTGGCGCGCAACAATCAGGCGTTTCTCGATCTGGCGACGCAGAATCTGGCGCTGTTCCAGGAAACTGCCAAAGGTGATCTGGCCGCGCGCCAGCAAGCAGTTGCCGGCTTGGTGAAGCCGTTGTCGGAGGAGTTGGCTAAATTGGCCGGACAGACCCAGGCGCTGGAAAAAGCGCGCGCCGAGAGTTACGGCCAGCTCAGCGAGCAGGTGAAAAACCTGTTCGGCGCGCAGCAGGAACTCAAGCAGGAAACCGGGCGGCTGGTGTCCGCGCTGCGGCGGCCCGAGGTGCGCGGCCGCTGGGGCGAGGTGCAGTTGAAGCGGGTGGTCGAGATGGCCGGCATGCTGGAACACTGCGATTTCTACGAGCAGGAAAGCGGCGACGATGGCCGTCGGCCGGATATGCTGGTGCGCTTGCCCGGCGGCAAGACCGTGGTGCTCGATTCGAAAGCGCCGGTGGCGGCCTATCTGGAGGCGGTGGAGGCGGAACACGAAGACGCGCGTGGCCGTGCACTGGCGCGCTTCGTGCAGCATGTGCGCACGCACATCCAGCAATTGGCCGGCAAGAGTTACTGGGATCAGTTCGAGCAGTCACCGGAGTTTGTCGTGATGTTCCTGCCCGGCGAGGCGTTTTTCAGTGCGGCCTTGCAGCAGGATCCGGAATTGATCGAATACGCCAGCGCACAGAAGGTGATTCTGGCGACGCCGACCACGCTGCTGGCCTTGCTGAAGGCGGTCTATTACGGCTGGCGACAGGAAGCGCTGGCCGAGAATGCGCGCCAGGTCAGCCAGCTCGGTGCTTTGTTGTATGAACGTTTGTCGAAACTGGGCGAACACTGGAACAGTGTCGGCAAGAATCTGGGTCAGGCAGTGAAGGCCTACAACGACGCTACCGGTTCGCTGGAAACGCGAGTGCTGGTGACGGCGCGCAAATTCGAGGAATTGCAGGTGGCGCCGGAAGGCAAATCATTGGCCGAATGCGTGACTGTGGATCAAGCAGCGCGCGCGTTGCAGGCGCCGGAACTGACCGCCAAACCGCTGGTTTCAGACTGAGCATGGGCTCCGCCTGGATGCTGCTTGCCGGGGCGTGTTTTGCGCTGATGGGCGTTTTCGTCAAACTCGGCGTGGTCTGGTTTACCAGTCATGAAATGGTGTTTTATCGTTCCCTGGTCGGTTTGCTGCTGATGCTGGGCGGCTTGTTGTTGCATCAAGCGTGGCATCGGGGTTTGCGCGGAAATCTGGTGATTCTTGGTGCGCATACCGGTTTGCAGATTCGCCGTGGACTGATCGGCTTTGTCGCGCTGGCGACGTTTTTCTACGCCTTGGCGCGGTTACCGCTGGCGGTGGCGATGACGCTGAATTACACCTCGCCGCTTTTTCTGGCGCTGCTGATGCCGTGGCAACTGGGCGAGCGCCCGCGGCCGGCGCAATACGTCACCGTGGCGGCCGGTTTTGTCGGTGTACTGATGTTGCTGAGGCCCTGGCAAACGCCGGCGAGCGATCTGGTTGCCGGCCTGGTCGGCCTGTTTTCCGGTGTCATGGCAGCGTTTGCTTACATCCATGTACGCAAACTGGGGCGCCTGCATGAGCCGGAATGGCGCACGGTGTTGTGGTTTGCGCTGGTCTGTGGCCTTGGCGCCGGGGTGTTGGCCAGCCTCGACGGCGGCTGGCATCCGGTGATCAATCTGGATCAGGCCGGCTTGATCGTTGCGCTCGGCATCTTTGCTACCCTCGGCCAGTTGGCGATGACGCGCGCCTATCGCACCGGGCAGACGGTGGTGGTGGCCAGTTTTGCCTACAGCACGGTGGTTTTTGCCAGCATCCTCGATGTTCTGGTCTTCGAGGTGGAAATGCCGATAATGGCGTGGATGGGTATCGCAATGACCGTGCTGGCAGGCGTGCTGGCTGCACAACTCAACGAAAGGACCGCGCAATGATCGCCATCAATACTCGGGAAAATCTGATATCCGCTTCGGTCATGGGCGAATTCACGCTCGCCGACTACCGGGATTTCGAACAGAACGTCGAGCACAGCATCGCCTTCGAGGGTGGCGTCAGGCTGCTCCTCGATTTGCGTGACATGGTGCGTTACACGTTGGATTTGGTGTGGGAGGAAATCCGTTTTTCACGCGAGCATCGCTACGATTTCCGCAAGATTGCGGTGGTCACCAGCGATGAGTGGATGGTCTGGATTTCCTGGCTGAATCGTCTGTTCGTCGATGCCGATCTGCGCGTGTTCGACGACCCTGCCATGGCGCTGGAGTGGCTGGAAGAGGAATGAGCATCCGAGGTGCTGCAGTCGAGGCTTGAACGGCAGTCTGCCGTTCAAGCGCCATTCAGCTTGCGCTGGCTGGTTCTTCGATAATTTCGAAGTCGTGCGTCATCTCCGCGGTCTTGCCCAGGATGATGCTGGCCGAACAGTATTTTTCGGCCGACAGCTTGATCGCCCGGTCGACGATTTCCGGCTTCAGATTGCGGCCGCGCACAGTGAAGTGCATGTGGATCTTGGTGAACACCTTGGGATGATCGGTTGCTCGCTCGGCGCTGACTTCCACCTCGCAGCCGGTCACGTCCTGACGGCTTTTCTGCATGATCATGACGACATCCACCGAAGTGCAGCCGCCGGCGCCCATCAGCAGCATTTCCATCGGCCGCGGCCCCATGTTGCGGCCGCCGATGTCCGGCGAGCCATCCATGATCATGGCGTGGCCACTTTCGGATTCGGCCATGAAGCAGACGTTTTCTACCCATTTGACGCGAGATTTCATCGTTACTACTCCATCGTTTCAGTTGCGGATACGGTACCAGAGCAGGCCCAGCCATTCGTGCAAGGCGAGCCAACTGTTTTGTAGGGCTTTGCCATCGGGCAGGAAATCCAGTGGAACCAGCGGCTGGGGTAGCGAATAACCGGTTCCGGCTGGAATGACCTTGAAACCCAACATCTCGAATTCCGGAATGGCGCGCGCCAGATGCCAGGCGTTGGTCACCAGATAGATGCGTTCAATGCCATCCGGTTTCAACAAATGCGCCGAATAGCGTGCGTTTTCACGTGTATTGATTGAGGTGGATTCCACCCAACGCACGCGTTTGACGCCAAATTCAAGGATCAGGCTGTCGCGCATGATTTCCGCCTCTGGCTTGCCGCCTATCGGCGCGCCACCGGTGACCAGTATCGGCTTGTCCAGTCGCTTCGCCAGCCAAGCCCCGTAACGCACCCGTTCCAGTGTGAAGCGGCCAAGCGTGTCGCCACCGTATTCGATCGAATCCTTGATGCTGCCACCGCCCAAAATGACGATGGCGTCAGCTTCCTTGCCAGTCAGCGCGGTTGGGACGGGTTTCAGACTGTCGAGCAGGAAGCCGGCAATCCAGGGTGTGGACAATAACCAGATCATGATCAGACTGATGGCGATCAGGCCACGCCCGAGGGCGCGGTGTCGCTTCAGTACGGCCAGCCCGATCAATCCGAGGATCAGGAGGGATACCGGCGGCAGCAGCAGGCCGGCGATCAGATTAGTAATGAGCCAAGAGGTAGACATGGGCGGATTATCCTGATTTTTCTATCGTCATCCCTGCCGTTTGTATTTTGGCAACAAGCCGCGTTTGACAGGGTGAAGCAAGAGCCATAAAATCCACGGCTCTTCTGAAGTCCCCATTTTGGATCGCTACATGAAAACCTTCTCCGCCAAGCCCCACGAGGTCCAGCACGGCTGGTATCTGGTGGACGGCACTGACAAAGTGCTCGGCCGTATGGCCTCCGAGATCGCCCGTCGCTTGCGTGGCAAGCATAAGGCCATCTTTACTCCCCATGTGGATACCGGTGATTACATCGTCGTGGTAAACGTCGACAAAATCCGTGTGACCGGCAATAAGGCGGAGGATAAAAAGTATTACCGCCATACCGGCTATCCCGGTGGTATCAACGAAACCAATTTCTCCAAGATGCAGGACCGTTTCCCCGGTCGGGCGCTCGAGAAGGCGGTCAAGGGCATGCTGCCCAAGGGGCCTTTGGGCTACGCGATGATCAAGAAGCTCAAGGTCTACGCTGGCGCTGAGCATCCGCATGCCGCGCAGCAACCGCAAACTCTGGAAATCTGAGGATCCCGACCATGATCGGTAATTACTACTACGGCACCGGCCGTCGCAAAAGTTCTGTGGCGCGTGTGTTCATCAAAGCAGGCTCCGGCAACATCGTTGTCAATGGCAAGCCGGTTGACCAATATTTCTCACGTGAAACCGGCCGCATGATCGTGCGTCAGCCTCTGGTTTTGACCGAGCGTGTCGCAAACTTCGACATCATGGTCAATGTCAATGGCGGCGGTGAAACCGGCCAGGCCGGCGCGGTTCGCCACGGCATCACGCGGGCACTGATCGAATATGATTCAGGCCTGAAGAGCGAACTCAAGAAGGCTGGTTTTGTAACCCGCGATGCGCGTGAAGTTGAACGTAAGAAAGTCGGCTTCCACAAGGCTCGTCGGCGCAAGCAGTTCTCCAAGCGCTAATCGATGGTTCAGGTTTTCAGAAAGCCGCCTTTTCAGGCGGCTTTTTGTTTTCTTCAAGGAGAGATTGGATGATCAAGGTAGGTATCGTCGGTGGTACGGGTTATACCGGTGTCGAGCTTCTCAGGCTTCTGGCGCAACATCCCGAGGTCGAATTGACCGCCATCACCTCACGCAAAGAGTCGGGGATGCCGGTAGCGGAAATGTTCCCTTCATTGCGTGGCCGGGTTTCTCTGGCGTTTTCGACGCCGGATGAGGCGCCGCTCAAGTCATGCGATGTGGTGTTCTTCGCGACCCCGAACGGGGTTGCCATGCAACAGACGCGCGAGTTGCTCGATGCCGGCGTAAAAGTCATCGACTTGGCGGCCGACTTCCGTATCCAGGATGTCGCGGAGTGGTCGAAGTGGTACGGCATGGAACATGCGTGCCCTGATCTGGTGGCCGAGGCGGTGTATGGCTTGCCGGAACTCAACCG
>CAZUSF010000155.1:0-6147 GCA_964623355.1 uncultured Thiobacillus sp.
AGCATCCGGTCATGTTGAACCGTGCGCCTACTCTGCACCGTCTGGGCATTCAGGCTTTCGAGCCGGTGCTGATCGAGGGCAAGGCGATCCAGCTGCACCCGCTGGTTTGTACCGCGTTCAACGCCGACTTCGACGGCGACCAGATGGCTGTTCACGTGCCGTTGTCGCTGGAAGCGCAGATGGAAGCCCGCACTTTGATGCTGGCCTCCAACAACGTGCTGTCGCCCGCCAACGGCGAGCCGATCATCGTGCCGTCGCAGGATATCGTGCTCGGCCTGTATTACATGTCGCGTGAAAAGATCAATGCCAAGGGTGAAGGCATGATGTTCTGCGATACCGACGAACTGCGTCGCGCCTGGCAATCGGGACTGGTCGATATCAACGCGCGTGTCACCGTGCGTTTGAAAGAACGTCTGTTCGATGAAGCGGGCAAACAGTTCGAACGGGTCAAGCGCTATGACACTGTGGTTGGTCGCGCATTCCTGTCTGAAATATTGCCGATTGGTCTGGATTTCCCTCACATTAACCGTGTGATGAAAAAGAAAGAAATTTCCAAGCTGATCAATGCAAGTTTCCGTAAGTGCGGCATGAAGGAAACCGTGATGTTTGCCGACAAGCTGATGTATACCGGCTTCTCTATGGCGGCACGCGGCGGTATTTCGATCTGTATGCAGGACATGCTGATGCCGCCGCAGAAGCAAACCATCCTCACCGCCGCGGAAAATGAAGTTAAGGAAATTCAGTCTCAGTACACCTCGGGTCTGGTGACTGATGGCGAGCGCTACAACAAGGTGGTCGATATCTGGGGTCAGGCAGGTGACAAAGTCGCCAAGGCGATGATGGACCAGTTGTCATCCGAACTGACCGTGGATCGCGAAGGCAATACGGTCAAGCAGGAATCATTCAACTCGATTTACATGATGGCTGACTCCGGTGCGCGGGGTTCCGCAGCTCAGATTCGTCAGCTCGCCGGCATGCGCGGCCTGATGGCGAAGCCGGACGGTTCGATCATCGAGACGCCGATCACGGCAAATTTCCGTGAAGGCCTTAACGTTCTTCAGTACTTTATTTCGACGCACGGCGCACGTAAGGGCTTGGCCGATACTGCACTGAAAACCGCCAATTCGGGTTACCTGACCCGGCGTCTGGTCGATGTGACGCAGGATTTGGTGATTACCGAGGACGATTGCGGTACCACCAACGGCATGGTCATGAAAGCCCTGGTTGAAGGCGGCGATGTGGTTGAACCTTTGCGCGATCGCATCCTGGGCCGGGTTGCCGCGTTTGACGTGATTCACCCGGAAACCGGTGAAACCGTGATCGATGCAGGTGATCTGCTGGATGAAAACAAGGTTGATCTGATCGACGAGTTGGGTGTCGACGAAGTCAAGGTACGTACGCCTTTGACCTGCGACACCCGCTGGGGTCTTTGCGCCAAGTGCTATGGCCGCGATTTGGGCCGTGGCTATCAGATCAATGCGGGTGAAGCGGTAGGCGTGATTGCGGCACAGTCGATTGGTGAGCCGGGTACGCAGTTGACCATGCGGACCTTCCACATCGGTGGTGCCGCTTCTCGTTCAGCTTCCGCATCTCAGCTGGAAGGCAAGTCCGCCGGTACGATTCGCTTCCTGCCATCGATGCGCTATATCACCAACGTGAAAGGCGAGCCCGTCGCGATTTCTCGCAATGGTGAAGTGCTGATCGTTGATGACAACCAGCGTGAACGTGAACGCCACAAAGTACCGTATGGTGCGACGCTGGCGGTGATGGATGGCCAAGTGGTCAAGGCGGGTACGGCACTGGCCAACTGGGATCCACACACGCGTCCGATCATTACCGAATACGCTGGTCGGGTGAAATTCGAAAACGTCGAAGAAGGTGTCACTGTCGCCAAGCAGATTGACGATGTGACTGGTCTCTCGACCTTGATCGTTATTGATGGCAAGCGTCGCGGCTCAACGCAAACCAAGGGTTTGCGACCGCAGGTTCGCCTGATTAGCGCGGAAGGCCAGGACGTCAAAGTTGCAGGCACTGAAATCAGTGTGAACATCACGTTCCAGGTGGGTTCATTGATCACCGTGAAGGATGGTCAGGATGTCAACGTGGGTGATGTGCTGGCGCGGATTCCGCAAGAAACTTCGAAGACGCGTGACATTACTGGCGGTCTGCCACGGGTTGCCGAATTGTTCGAAGCACGCACCCCGAAGGATGCTGGCGTGCTGGCTGAAATCACCGGTACCGTTTCGTTTGGTAAGGACACCAAAGGCAAGCAGCGTCTGGTGATTACCGATATGGATGGCGTGCCGCACGAATACCTGATCTCGAAAGACAAGCACGTCACTGTGCATGATGGTCAAGTGGTGCAGAAGGGTGAAACTATTGTCGACGGCCCGCCGGATCCGCATGACATCCTGCGTTTAAAGGGGATTGAGGCACTGGCGCGTTATATTATTGATGAGGTTCAGGATGTCTATCGTCTTCAGGGCGTGAAGATCAACGACAAGCACATCGAAGTCGTCGTGCGTCAAATGCTGCGCCGGGTGATAGTCAGCGATCCGGGTGATACCGGATTCATCCTGGGTGAACAAGTTGAACGTTCAGAATTCCTGCGTGAAAACGACAGCATGGTCGCTGCTGGCAAGCAACCTGCGTTGCACGCCAACGTGCTGCTCGGTATCACCAAGGCGTCTTTGTCGACCGATTCATTTATCTCGGCCGCATCTTTCCAGGAAACCACTCGCGTCCTCACCGAGGCAGCGATCATGGGCAAGAAAGATGGATTGCGTGGTTTGAAGGAAAACGTAATCGTTGGGCGCTTGATTCCGGCAGGTACGGGTCTGGCACATCACCGCACGCGCAAAGGTCTTCACTCACAAATGGATACCCAATTGCAGGGCGAGCCTTTGTTAGTTGTAACCGAGGAGGTGGGTGGTACAGAGTAAGCAGTTGTCAGGCTTGACACACTGCAAGTCGACGACTATTATCAGCAGTCTTTTTCCGGCGGGCCGTATGCATTTCATGCGGCCCGGTTTGTTCAGAATTCACGATTAAGTTGGGAACGCGTTAGATGCCGACCATCAACCAGCTGGTGCGCAAGTCGCGCCAGGCACCGCAAGAAAAAAGTAAAGTCCCGGCAATGGAGGCTTGTCCTCAGAAGCGGGGTGTTTGTACTCGTGTTTACACGACTACGCCAAAGAAGCCTAACTCGGCCCTTCGTAAAGTTGCCAAGGTCCGGTTGTCGAATGGTTTCGAGATCATCGGTTACATCGGTGGTGAAGGCCATAACCTCCAGGAACACTCCGTGGTTCTGGTGCGTGGCGGCCGGGTAAAGGATCTGCCGGGTGTGCGTTACCACATCGTGCGCGGTAGCCTTGATACCGCTGGTGTCAAGGATCGTAAGCAATCTCGTTCCAAGTATGGTGCGAAACGCGCCAAGAAGGCTTGAGCTTCTAGCTTGAATTAGGTTGGTTTGATTAGAAAGTTGCGAGGAAAACATGCCCCGTCGTCGTGAAGTACCGAAACGTATTGTTCTGCCGGATCCCAAGTTCGGAAGTATTGAAGTCGCCAAGTTCATGAACGTGATTATGAACAGTGGCAAGAAATCCGTTGCTGAACGCATTGTTTATGGTGCATTCGAGCAAATCAACAAGAAGGGTGGCAAAGACCCGATCGAAGTCTTTGGTCAGGCAATGACCAATGTGCGCCCGATTGTTGAGGTCAAGTCACGTCGAGTGGGTGGTGCAAACTACCAGGTTCCGGTTGAGGTTCGTCCGGCGCGTCGGGCTGCTTTGGCAATGCGCTGGATCAAGGATGCGGCGCGCAAGCGTGGTGAAAAATCCATGGGCCAACGTCTGGCTGGTGAGTTGCTGGATGCTGCTGATGGTCGTGGCGGTGCGATGAAGAAGCGGGAAGAAATTCACCGCATGGCAGAGGCCAACAAGGCCTTCTCGCATTTCCGCTTCTGAGAAGGAAACTATTTTGGCACGCAAGACCCCCATTGAGCGCTACCGGAATATCGGTATCTCTGCGCATATCGACGCTGGTAAGACAACGACTACCGAGCGCGTACTTTTCTACACCGGCGTCAATCACAAGATTGGCGAAGTCCATGATGGCGCGGCTACCATGGACTGGATGGAGCAGGAGCAGGAGCGCGGTATTACTATTACTTCCGCTGCGACAACCTGTTTCTGGAAGGGTATGGATTTGGCCCGTCCTGAGCACCGGGTGAATATCATTGATACGCCTGGACACGTTGACTTCACGATTGAGGTTGAGCGTTCCATGCGCGTACTGGATGGCGCCTGTATGGTTTATTGCGCGGTCGGTGGTGTGCAGCCTCAATCGGAAACTGTTTGGCGTCAGGCTAACAAGTACGGCGTGCCGCGCTTGGCCTTTGTCAACAAGATGGATCGTCAGGGTGCAAATTTCTTCCGTGTGTATGAGCAGATGCGTTTGCGCCTCAAGGCGAATCCCGTTCTGATCCAGGTGCCTATTGGTGCTGAAGAGAAGTTCGAAGGCGTAGTTGATCTGGTCAAGATGAAATCGATCATCTGGGATGAAGCATCGCAGGGGATGAAGTTCGAGTATGGCGAGATTCCTGCTGATCTGGTTGATACTTGTAATGAATGGCGTGAGAAGCTGGTCGAAGTGGCTGCTGAAGTTAGCGAAGACCTGATGAATAAGTATCTCGAAGAGGGTGATCTCTCCGAGGATGAAATCAAACAGGCTCTGCGGACTCGTACTATTGCCGGCGAAATTGTTCCAATGCTGTGCGGCTCGGCTTTTAAGAACAAGGGTGTGCAGGCGATGCTCGATGCAGTCATCGACTACATGCCTTCTCCGGTCGATATCCCGCCGGTCAAGGGCGAAGCGGAAGATGGCTCCATCGTTGAGCGTCCGGCTTCTGACGATGCCCCATTCTCTGCCTTGGCATTCAAGATCATGACGGACCCGTACGTCGGTCAATTGACCTTCTTCCGGGTTTACTCGGGTGTGGTGTCGGCTGGTGATTCGATCTACAACTCGGTCAAGGGTAAGAAAGAGCGCCTCGGCCGTATCCTGCAGATGCACGCCAATAATCGCGAAGAAATCAAAGAGGTGCATGCCGGTGATATCGCGGCCGCTGTGGGTCTCAAGGATGCGGTCACGGGCGACACTATTTGTGCGCTGGATAAGCCGGTCATTCTTGAGCGGATGATTTTCCCTGAGCCGGTTATTCACGTCGCGGTTGAACCAAAAACCAAGGTCGATCAGGAAAAGATGGGTCTCGCCTTGAACCGTCTGGCTCAAGAAGATCCTTCATTCCGTGTGCGTACCGATGAAGAGTCTGGCCAGACCATCATTTCCGGAATGGGTGAATTGCACCTGGAAATTCTGGTTGACCGGATGCGTCGTGAATTCAACGTTGAGGCCAATGTGGGTGCGCCTCAAGTGGCTTATCGCGAAGCAATCAAGAAAGAAGTTGAGCAGGAAGGTAAGCACGCCAAGCAGTCTGGTGGTAAGGGTCAATACGGTCATGTCTGGATCAAGATGGCGCCGAATGAGCCGGGCAAGGGTTTTGAGTTCATCGACGCAATCAAAGGTGGTTCAGTGCCACGCGAATATATCCCCGCGGTAGAAAAGGGGATGAAAGAGGCGCTGAATAACGGCGTTCTGGCTGGTTTCCCCGTGGTTGATGTCAAAATCACCTTGTTTGATGGTTCTTACCACGACGTTGACTCTTCAGAACTGGCGTTCAAGTTGGCCGCAATTCTGGCGTTCAAGGATGGTATGCGTAAGGCCAGTCCGGTATTGCTTGAGCCGATGATGGCTGTAGAAGTTGAGACTCCGGAAGATTACATGGGCGATGTGATGGGTGATTTAAGCCGTCGTCGCGGGATCATCCAAGGTATGGATGATCTACTGGCTGGCAAGTCCATTCGTGCTGAAGTTCCGCTGGCTGAAATGTTTGGTTATTCGACCGATCTTCGCTCAATGTCTCAAGGTCGCGCGACCTATACGATGGAATTCAAGCACTATTCCGAAGCGCCAAAAGCAGTCGCTGATGGCGTGATCAACAGCAAAAAATGATTGAATTGAGGTAAGAGAAAATGGCCAAGGAAAAATTTTCGCGTACGAAGCCACACGTGAACGTCGGTACGATTG
>CAZUSF010000156.1:0-6084 GCA_964623355.1 uncultured Thiobacillus sp.
ATGCCGTGATGGTGCCGGCATGAACCTGGAAACCTGGGAGTTGCTGTCCTATGTGGTCACTGTGGTCGGTTTACCGTTTGCCATCGTGGCGTATTTTCTCGATCAGCGGAAAGAGCGCGAGAACGAGGAAGAGGCGATCTGGCAGCAACTTTCCGACGCCTACATCGACTTCCTGGAAATCGTGCTGGCCAATTCCGACCTGAAATTGCGCAGTCAGATCGCGACGCCAAACCTGAGCGATGAGCAGCGTGAGCGCAAATGGGTGGTGTTCGACATGCTGATCTCGCTGTTCGAACGCGCCTATCTGCTCGCCTATGAACCCGAGATGGACGAAAAGCAGGATCGGCGTTGGCATTCCTGGGAGGACTACATGCGTGAGTGGTGCCAGCGGGAGGAATTCCGGACCCATTTGCCCGAGTTGCTGCGTGGCGAAGACCCGGATTTCGCCCAATACATCATGCGTCTGGCGCAGGAGGAAGCATGCCCAGCATCTACGACCTGAAGCCCGCGTTCCAGAACCTGTTGCGGCCAGCCGTGCGCGGCCTGGCGCACGCCGGCATCACCGCCAACCAGGTGACCTTGGCTGCGATGGCGCTGTCATTCGCCACCGGCGCGATCATTGCGCTGCAACCAACACAAACCGGCTTGCTGCTGTTGCTGCCTGGCGTGATGTTTCTGCGCATGGCGCTGAACGCCGTCGACGGCATGCTGGCGCGCGAGCACAACCAGAAGTCGCGCCTGGGCGCGGTGCTCAACGAGTTGTGCGACGTGCTGTCGGATGCCGCGCTGTATCTGCCGCTGGCGCTGGTCGCCGGTTTTGGTGGCAAGTACGGCGCGGTGTTGATCGTGGTGATTGTCTTGCTGGCGACGGTGTCGGAAATGACCGGCGTGCTGATGCAGACGCTGGGCGCGTCACGCCGTTACGATGGTCCGATGGGCAAGAGCGATCGCGCTTTCATCTTCGGCGCGCTGGGTCTTGCGCTGGGCTTGGGTGCGCCGAGCGGGATGTGGCTCACCGGTGTACTCGCCGTGGTCGCCGCATTGCTGGTGTTCACTATCGTCAACCGCGCCCGACGCGGTCTTGCTGAAGGGGCGCGCTGATGGACGATGCATTCCATACGTTCCGTCGTTCCCGCGCATGCGGGAACCCAGAGACAACAACAACCTGGATACCCGCATTCGCGGGTATGACGGCCATATTCAAGGAGGTTGTCTGATGTTCAGCGCCCTGACCTTCAACGCCGCCCTGTTTCTCGGCGGCATCTTCGGCATTTTGCTGCTCGCCAGCGGCATCGTGCTTGCGCTGAAGCGCACCCATCCGGACAGGGACTATGGCGAACTCAACGCGCGGGTGAACTCCTGGTGGGTCATGGCAGGCGTGTTCGCCGCCGCAATGGCCTTGTCGCCAACGCTGTCGCTGATTTTCCTCGGTTTCGTCAGCTTCCTTGCGTTGAAGGAATACCTGTCGCTGATTCCGACCCGCCGCGCCGACCGGCGGGTGCTGTTCTGGGCCTATCTGGCGATTCCGGCCCAGTTTTACTGGGTGGCGATCGGCTGGTACGGCATGTTCATCATCTTCATCCCGGTCTACCTGTTCATGTTTTTGCCGATGCGCATGGTGTTGATCGGCGACACAGCCGGATTTTTGCGTGCCGCTGGCAGCCTGCACTGGGGTTTGATGCTGACCGTGTTCAACCTGTCGCACATGGCGTTTCTGCTGGTACTGCCGAGCGAGGTCAATCCCGCCGGCGGTGCGGCGGGACTGGTGCTGTTCCTGATGTTCCTGACCCAGTTCAATGACGTGGCGCAGTATGTCTGGGGCAAGTCGCTGGGCAAGCACAAGATCATTCCCAAGGTCAGCCCGAAGAAAACCTGGGAAGGTTTTCTCGGCGGCATCCTGACCACCACGCTGGCGGCCTGGTTGCTGGCGCCGTATCTGACGCCGCTGGTCGGCTGGCAAGCACCGGTCGCCGGCCTGTTGATCGGTTTGGCCGGCTTTGTCGGTGACGTCAACATCTCTGCCCTGAAGCGCGATCTCGGCATCAAGGATAGCGGCAGCCTGATCCCCGGCCACGGTGGCATTCTGGACCGGGTGGACAGCCTGACCTTCACGGCGCCGCTGTTCTTCCACTTCCTGTATTACCTGCATTACTGATGGCCCGTCTGCTGCGCCTGCTCTTCTTCGCCTTGATCGCGCGGCCCATCGCGTTGATTGTGCTCGGACTCAACCTGCGCCATCGCGAACGCCTGCCGCTGGAAGGCCCGGCCATTGTCGCCGCCAACCACAACAGCCACCTCGATACGCTGGTGCTGCTGTCGCTGTTTCCGCTCAGGTTATTGCCGAAGCTGCGCCCGGTAGCGGCGGCTGATTACTTCACGGTGAACCCGCTGCTGGCCTGGTTTTCGTTGAATGTGATCGGCATTTTGCCGATCAAGCGCGAGGCGAAAGGCGGCGCTGATCCGCTCAAGCCGTGCGAAATGGCGCTCGAACGCGGCGAGATTCTGGTGCTGTTTCCGGAAGGCAGTCGCGGCGAACCGGAAGTCATGGGACGTTTCAAGCGTGGCATCGCGGTGTTGGCGGCACGCCGTCCCGATGTGCCGGTGACGCCGATCTTCCTGCATGGCCTGGGCAAGGCGTTGCCGAAGGACGACCCGATACTGGTGCCGTTTTTCTGTGACGTGTTCGTCGGCGAAGCGATGTTCGGCTATCCGGAACAGGCTGTTTTTATGACCGAGTTGACGACACGAATGCATGCATTGGCAAGCGAGTTGCCGCGTGAGCCCGTCGGTGAGTTGTCGCTCCGGCAAGAAGAAAACTGAATCCGTCTGTATGTAATCCCCTTACGGGGGCAGGCGAATGATTTTCAGCGCATGGACGGCAAGAATGCCGCTCCATGAACGCAAGCAAACCTTTCCTCGATCCTTCCCAGGACACTGCTGTTGCCTGGGCCCGTCGTAAAGAAACCATCCTCGTCACGCTGAAAATGTTCAGGATGACGCTGGACGCCGTGCGCCGGCACTCGGAATGGGTGGAATCCCGGCATGACATCAGTTCCGTCGATCTCTGGGCGCTGTGGGAACTGGCACAAGCCCCCGGGCTGCGTGCGGTCGATCTGGCCAAGGTCATGGCTTTGCCGCGGCCAAACACCGAGTCGCTGCTTGATGGGCTGCTCAAGCGCGGTCTGGTGCGTGCCGAATCCGATCCGAAAACGTCCACGCCCGGTATTTACTTCGTCACCTTCGATGGTCAACGCATCGCCGATGCCTCGCCGCAATTTGGCCAGGGTGTGCTGAAAGCGGCGATGAACAATTTGCCTGACGATGCGCTGCTCAGCCTGGCGCAAGCCATGAGTGATCTGGTGCAGAACCTGCCCTTTCTCGAACAGAGCGCGGCATTGCAACCAATGGCCGAACTGCTTCGTCCCGGCGGTCTTGCGCACGTGGCAAGGCCGGATGGTCAGACGATTTCCTCCGTTATTTAAGGAACCGATATGGATACGCAAATCGATCTTTTTCTTGTCTCACTGCAAACTTTTTGGGGCCAGATTGCCCTCTTCATGCCCAAGCTGCTGGCAGCCTTGCTGATGATCCTGGCTGGCTGGGTGCTGGCGCGCGTATTGCGCAGCGGCGTACGGCGCGGCCTCGAAGCACTGGGTTTTGGCCGCATGGCGGAGCGCTCCGGACTGGAAGCGCTGGTCAAGCAGGGCGGGGTCGATCTGTCGCTGGCCGGTCTTATCGCCGGTACCATCTATTGGTTGGTTTTGCTGGTGGTGGCCGTCTCGGCGGCCAGCAGCCTGGGGCTTGATTCCCTCGCCAGTCTGGCCAACAAGCTGGCACTGTTCCTGCCGAACGTGCTGGTCGCAATCTTCATTCTGGTGTTCGGTACCCTGTTCGCTCGTCTGGTCAATCGACTGGTGTTTGCTTCGCTCAACAATGCCAAGTTCCCCGGCGCGCTGAACGCCAGCACAGCGTGTGAATACACGGTCCAGATCTTTGCGTTTTTCCTCGCCATGGAACAACTCGGTATCGGCACCACTTTGCTGACCGTTGCTTTTGCAATCGTCTTCGGCGGCTTCGTGCTGACCATGGCGCTGGCATTCGGACTCGGCGGCCGTGATTGGGCGGCGGATCGAATCAAGGGCTGGATGAGCAAGCAGTAAACCCTGCGGGCGGTCGCATGAAATGCCGGTGGCGGCGATAATGCCGGCATGAATACGCTAAAGGGCACCAGACTTAAGTTCACCAAGATGCACGGCGCCGGCAACGACTTTGTCGTGCTGGATGGCGTCAGGCAAAACATCGAGCTGACGCCGGCGCACTATCAGGCGCTGGCCGATCGCCATTTCGGCATCGGCTGCGACCAGATTCTGCTGGTGCAGGCTGCTACCCATCCCGATTGCGATTTCCGTTATCGCATCTTCAACGCCGACGGCGGCGAAGTGCAGCAGTGCGGCAATGGCGCCCGCTGCTTTGTTCGTTTCGTGCATGACCAGGGTTTGACGCCAAAGCGGGAAATTCGCGTTGAAACCGCTTCCGGCATCATCGTGCCCAAGTTGGAAGACGATGGCCGCGTCACCGTCAACATGGGGCCGCCGCGCTTCGAACCGGGTGAGATTCCGTTTCAGGCCGCTGCACGGGAAGTGACTTATCGGCTCGATGTGGCCGGCCACGAACTGGAAATCTCCGCTGTTTCAATGGGAAATCCGCATGCGGTCTGGCGGGTTGATGACGTGAATACCGCGCCGGTCGCTGAACTCGGGCCGCAGATCGAACATCACCCGCGCTTCCCGCAACGGGTCAACGTCGGTTTCATGCAGATCGTCAACCGCGAGCAGATCCGCTTGCGCGTGTTCGAACGCGGCAGCGGCGAAACCCTGGCCTGCGGCACCGGCGCCTGCGCGGCGGTGGTGGCCGGCATCACTCGCGGCTTGCTGGCCAGCCGGGTCAGCGTCGAGACCCGCGGTGGCGAACTCGTCATCGCCTGGGCAGGCGAGGGCAATCCGGTATTCCTGACCGGTCCGGCGGTCACCGTTTTTCACGGCGAGATTGAAATCCAACAAGCATTACCCGAACTCATAGGCCAACCATGAACCTCACCCCAGAACAGATCAGCAATTTCCTCAAACTGAATCCGGATTACTTTGCCAATCATCCTGAAATGCTGACTGAGATTACCGTGCCGCATCCTTACAGCAATCAGGCGATTTCGTTGGGTGAGCGGCAAGTGCTGGCGCTGCGTGACAAATCGCGCGGGCTGGAATTGAAGTTGCGCGAGTTCATCCAGTTCGCGGAAGAAAATGACGCCATCGGCGACAAACTGCACAAGGTCGCGCTTGATCTGATGCATGCGCGCAGCCTGGATGCAGTCTTCCAGTCGCTGGCGCTGAACTTGTCGGAGAGCTTCTCGATTCCGCACAGCACGCTGCGTGTCTGGGCTGATCGGCCGCCCGCTGGTTCGTTCGATAAACCGGAATTCGCGGCGGTCAGCGCCGATATCAAAGTGTTGATGACCGGCCTGACGCAGCCGCGTTGCGGCGCCGATATGCCGGATGAAGTCCGCGCCTGGTTCGGCTCGGTGGGGCCGAACCAGAAGTCCTTCGCGCTGGCGCCGCTGCGTGAAGAGAACCTGAATGGCCTGCTGGTGCTGTCGTCGGAAGATGCAAAACGGTTCTATCCGGAAATGGGTACGCTTTACCTGACCTGGCTGGCCGAGTTGAGCGGTGCGGCGATTTCACGTTTTCTTTAACGTGAACGTCGCAAAGCGATGCTTGACGCTCCCCTCTCCCGCAAGCGGGAGAGGGGTTGGGGGTGAGGGTTAGTGCCAGCCGAAGGCCTGCTTTCGACCCCGATCGTCGCCTTTCTGGCTTCCCTGACGGCGCGGCATTACAGCCCGGCTACCGTCGATACCTACACTTTCGATCTGCGGCATTTGCTGGAACGTGTCGGCGAAGTCGAGCCGGCCAGCCTGACTTCGCATGACATTCGGCGGGCGCTCGCGGTTTTGCACAGCAAAGGCCTGAAACCGAAGACGTTGGCGCGCACGCTATCGGCCTGGCGCAGCTTCTTCAACTACCTGGCGCGGCA
>CAZUSF010000157.1:0-5957 GCA_964623355.1 uncultured Thiobacillus sp.
GTGACGCGCATCCGATGGCGGTGATGGTGTCGATCATTGGCGCGATGGCGGCGTTCTACCCGGAAAGCAGCGATGTCGCCGATGCCAAGCAGCGCGAGATATCCATGTTCCGCCTGCTCGCCAAAGTGCCGACGGTGGCTGCCTGGTCTTACAAGTACAACAAAGGCGAGCCGTTTGTTTACCCGCAGAACCACATGGGGTACGCGGAGAATTTCCTGCACATGTTGCATGCCAATCCGTGCGAGAAATATGAACCCAGCCCGGTGCTGGCGCGTGCGCTGGATCGCATTTTCATCCTGCATGCCGACCATGAGCAGAATGCCTCGACTTCCACCGTGCGCATGGCAGGTTCCAGTTTTGCCAATCCGTTTGCCTGTATCGCCGCCGGCACAGCATGTCTTTGGGGCCCGCTGCACGGCGGCGCGAATGAAGCCGTGTTGAGCATGTTGGAGCAAATGGGTGACGTGTCGCATATCGGCGAATTCGTCAACCGCGCCAAGGACAAGACCTCGGGATTCCGTCTCATGGGCTTTGGTCACCGGGTTTACAAGAACATGGACCCGCGCGCGGCGATCATGCGCCAGACCTGCCATGAAGTGCTGGATGAACTTGGCTTGCATGACGACCCGATGTTCAAGATCGCGCTGAAGCTGGAACAAATCGCGCTCGAGGACGAGTACTTCATCGAGAAGAAACTCTATCCCAACGTCGATTTCTATTCCGGCATCGTGTTGCGCGCGCTCGGCATTCCGACTTCGATGTTCACCGCCATCTTCGCTCTGGCGCGCACCGCCGGCTGGATTGCGCAGTGGAGCGAAATGGTCGCCGCGCCCGGGCACAAGATTGCACGCCCGCGCCAACTCTATACCGGTCCGCAACGACGTGAGTTTGTGCCGGTTGCTTTGCGCTGATAGCGGATTATTTGGACAGCGCGCCTCGGATCGATGAAGCGCGCTGATAGCGTCGTTCCTCAAACCTGATCAATGGGTGTAGCTATGAAGCGCGACTCTCTGCCGCCTACGGCGTTATTTTCCGGTAGCGCGGATTATCTTGATGCCTACCTGACCACGCACCAGGTCGAGTTGCCGGCAGCGTTGGCGGTTGCCCCCTCCGAAATTGCCTCGACTCGCTTTGCCAAGAAAGAAGCGGTCGAGATTTCCGATCTGCCTCTGTTGAAATGCGAAGCAACCCAGGTTGGCGTGCTGCAACTGATCAATGCCTACCGTTTTCACGGTTTTCGCGCGGCTGATCTTGATCCGCTGCATCGCCAGCCGCCGCCACATATCCCCGAGCTGGACCCGGCCAACCATGGACTTACCCCGGCGGATCTGAATCAGGAATACGAAACCGGCTCGCTCGCTGGCGTGTCCAGCAGGAATGGGCGCGACACCTTGCGCAACATCATCGCCCTGGTCAAGAAAGCCTATTGCGGCACGCTTTCCGCCGAATACATGCACTTGTGCGATACCCAGAAAAAACGCTGGCTGCAGAAGCGGCTCGAAGGCGAGTTTGGCGCGCCGGTGATGGACGAGGATTTACGCACCTGGTTGCTGCGCCAGTTGACTGCTGCCGAAACGCTGGAAAAGACTCTGCACACGCGGTTTGTCGGGCAAAAGCGCTTCTCGTTGGAGGGTGCCGAATCACTGATTCCACTGCTGAACGATCTGATCGAGCAGTCGGCGCGTGTTGGTGTGCAGGAAATCGGTCTTGGCATGGCGCATCGCGGTCGACTGAATGTGTTGCACAACGTGCTCGATCGTTCGGTCAT
Organism: uncultured Thiobacillus sp.; assembly: GCA_964623355.1. GTDB lineage: Bacteria > Pseudomonadota > Gammaproteobacteria > Burkholderiales > Thiobacillaceae > PFJX01. The sequence goes on from CAZUSF010000157.1 coordinate 1,769, forward strand.
CGAACTGTTCGAACATGCAAAACATGAAGAAATCGACGATCGCCGCAGTGGTGATGTGAAGTATCACCAGGGTTTTGCCGCCGATCTGGTGACTGCCGGTGGCTCAATTCGGGTTGCGTTGGCGTTCAATCCGTCGCATCTTGAAATCGTCAATCCGGTGGTGGAAGGCTGGGTGCGTGCGCAGCAACAACGCCGTGGCGACCGCGACGGCAGCCAGGTGATGCCGATCCTGATTCATGGCGACGCCGCCCTGGCCGGCCAGGGCGTGGTCATGGAAACCCTGAACATGGCCGCCACGCGCGGCTTCAAGACCGGCGGCACGATCCATATCGTGATCAACAACCAGATCGGCTTCACCACCTCGGACCCGCGCGACAGTCGCTCCAGCCTGTATTGCACCGATGTCATGAAAATGGTCGAAGCGCCGGTACTGCATGTCAATGGCGACGACCCGGAGGCGGTGATTCGCGCCGCCCGGATTGCGCTTGAATACCGCATGTTCTGGAAGAGCGACATCGCCATCGACCTGATTTGTTATCGCCGTCTCGGCCATAACGAGCAGGACGAACCGATGGCGACGCAACCGCTGATGTATCGCCGCATCCATGCCTTGCCCAGCACGCGCGCGCTGTATGCCGACCGGCTGGCCGCGTTGGAGGTGGTGACGCCGGAAGAATCAAGCTCGATGATCCAGGTCTACAAGGCCCGCCTGGACGCGCCCGCCAGTCATCAAAGCGGAGCAAAAAGTCTCTATGCGGCTGATTGGGGACCGTATCAAGCCACCCATTGGCGCGACGAAGTCAAAACATCCATCCCGATCAACCGCTTGCACGCGTTGTCAAAACGCCTGCTCGATGTGCCACTCAATTTCACCTTGCACCCACGCGTTCAGAAGATCATGGACGATCGGAAATTGATGGGGGAGGGCGCTCAATCCCTCGATTGGGGCATGGCTGAAAACCTGGCCTATGCCAGCCTGCTCAGCGATGGCGTATCGGTTCGCCTGACCGGGCAGGATTCTGGCCGCGGCACATTTTTTCACCGCCATGCCGTGCTGCATGACCAGAATCGCGAACGCTGGGATGCCGGCGTTTTTATTCCGTTGCAACACCTGATTCCAGGGCAAGCCAATTTCCTGGTAATCGACTCGTTGCTTTCGGAAGAAGCCGTACTTGGATTCGAATATGGTTATGCCGGTGTTGCGCCCGATCAGTTGGTTATCTGGGAGGCGCAATTTGGTGACTTCGTCAATGGCGCGCAAGTCGTGATTGATCAATTCATAGCTTCCGGCGAATCGAAATGGGGGCGTTTGAATGGGCTAACCCTGTTTTTGCCGCATGGTTATGAAGGCCAGGGACCGGAACATTCTTCGGGGCGGATTGAACGTTTCCTGCAATTAACCGCGCATGACAATATCCAGATCATCCAGCCCAGCACGCCGGCACAAATGTTTCATCTGCTACGCCGACAAGTGGTGCGGCCTTATCGAAAACCATTGATTCTGTTTACCCCGAAAAGCCTTTTGCGGCATCCGGACGCAGTTTCTCCTCTGGCCGAATTGGCTGCCGGGAAATTCAATACAATCCTGGACGATGCATCCAATAACGCACCTGACAAGGTGAAGCGTCTGGTGTTCTGCAGTGGCCGGATTTATTACGATTTGGCACGCGTTATCCGGGAAAAAGGACTCGAACAGATCGCGCTGATTCGGGTCGAGCAGTTATATCCCGTACCGGATATTGAAATGAATACCGTCATTCAGCGCTATCCTGGCGTGCAGGACATGGTTTGGGCGCAGGATGAACCGCGTAACCAAGGGGCTTGGCGCTTTATGGCGCACCATCTGCGTAAATTAACCTTGTTGCCCCTGGTGTATGCCGGCCGTCCCGAATCATCAGCGCCAGCAACCGGCATCGCAAGCCAGCACAAAGTGCAGCTTGAAACCATCATCAATCGCGCTTTAAGTATTTGTGAATAAAGCAGCGATACCTTAGAAAAGATCGCCAATAATCCACTTGATGGAGTACCAATAAAAAACCCCGCAGAGCGGGGTTTTTTATTGGTACTCCATGGACTGCTTCAATCAACCAATCCGGCAGTCATCAAGACTTTTGCCTTGCGCTTCAAGATCAACCACCCAGCCTGGGCGACGACCGCGACCCGTCCAGGTTTTTCCACTAATCGGATCACGATACTTCGGGGCAACAATACCGCGGCTTTTTGCTTTGGCTGCACCCGCGCGACCGGAGAGACCCAGATCATCGCCAGTGATGCCAAATTGGACCATCAGCCGCTTGATATCCGCAATCGCGCCTGCCATTTCTTTCTGGCGAACATCTTCAGCCTTGCGCTTGAGTTCTTCGATTTGGGAAAGAATTTCCTGATAAGAAGACATGTGTATTCTCCAATAATGATTAAGCCCGAAATCCTTGAGCGCAGCGATGATAATGAATTCGATCCGCCAAATGCAATGATTTACTAAAAATAATTGCAATCGAATAAATCAGAATCAACGCTGCGTGTTTGATTTGAGCAATACCATCACCGCGCCGCCACCGCCATCAATGGGTCGTGCCTGGACAAAAGCCAATATTTCTTCACGCTGCATCAGCCAATGGCGTACATGCAATTTGAGCACGGGTTCACGATTTCTGGAGCCCAGGCCCTTGCCATGAATGATGCGAATACAGCGAATTCCTCTGCGTTTGCATTCAAACAGAAAATTGGCCAATTCAATCTTGGCATCCAGTCTGGTCAAGCCATGTAAATCCAGTTCCGCTTGTGAAACCCATTCGCCGCGCCGCAAGCGTCGCAATATCAAGCGCGACAAGCCAGGACGCACAAACGATAGTTCATCTCCGTTTTCTGTCGCTTCATCCCAACGAATCGGGTCATGCATGGATTCGTAAATGACTTCGCGCTCATCGCGCATACGGCTCAAGGGAATTGGAGGTGGCCGGTTCGGGGTCGGAACGATGAAGCCATGCGGCGTGATCGGTATGACATCAGTCAGGGCAGAGCGGAAGAGTTCAGTGTCTGCCGGACTTGGGGCGGGAGTTTCAGGCAAATGTTCTTTGCCAGAATTCCCGCCTTTTTTCATAAGGATACAGTGCTTTATTAACCCAGATTATCAAGAAATCGCTCTGCATCGAGCGCGGCCATACAACCGGTTCCGGCACTGGTGATGGCTTGTCGGTAGATATGATCCTGCACGTCACCAGCAGCAAATACACCCGTTACGCTGGTTTGTGTGGCATTACCGGTTTGACCACCATGCGTCACCAGATAGCCGTGTGCATTCATTTCAAGCTGACCCTTGAACATATCGGTATTCGGTTTGTGACCAATCGCAATAAATACACCCATCAGTTGAATGTCTTTGGTTGCATTGGTTTGAACATTTTTCAGCCGCAGTCCGGTGACGCCTGATTTATCGCCCAGAACTTCATCCAGCGTGCTGTTCAATTCAAGGGTGATCTTGCCTTCCTTGACCTTTTCCATGAGTTTATCAACCATGATTTTCTCGGCCTTGAAGGTATCGCGCCGATGCACCAGCGTGACATGCTTGGCGATATTGGCGAGATAAAGCGCTTCTTCGACAGCCGTATTACCGCCACCAATAACCGCGACATCCTGGCCTTTATAGAAAAACCCGTCGCAGGTCGCGCAACCGGAAACCCCTTTGCCCATAAAGGCTTGCTCGGAAGGCAAACCGAGGTACATGGCTGAAGCACCGGTTGCAATGATCAATGCATCGCAGGTGTAGACACCGGCGTCACCAGTCAATGTAAGCGGGCGCTGGGTCAGATCGACCGAACTGATCGTGTCGAAAATGATTTCGGTATTGAAGCGTTCGGCGTGCGCCTGAAAGCGGGTCATCAGTTCCGGGCCCATGACGCCATTGACATCGGCTGGCCAGTTATCAACTTCAGTGGTGGTCATCAATTGACCGCCTTGTTGCAAACCAGTGATCAGAACAGGTTTCAGATTGGCGCGCGCGGCATAAACAGCTGCGGTGTAACCGGCGGGGCCGGAGCCGAGAATCAATAACGGGGAATGTTTAGCGGACATCAAAACTCCTTGCGTGCATTTGAGTGATTGGGTTGAGCGTGAGTCAAGAGAGGGGGGATTGAAATTAAATGGCAGGAAATTTTAGCAGTCAGGCCAGCGCCGGCGTTCGACATGTTCA
>CAZUSF010000158.1:0-5906 GCA_964623355.1 uncultured Thiobacillus sp.
TCGATGGCTATTACCCGATGCAGGTCAGCATGCGGGTCCGCTGGGACATGCCCGATTTCCGTTTCGTCGATATCAACCCGGAAGTCCAGACCGGTTTCGCTTTGACCCGGCAGGCCAATGAAGTTGCTTTCGATGCGACATTTGAAGGTGAACTGCGGACCCGCATCCGGTTTTCTGCAACGCCTGAATAGCTCTCCACCAGCAGCCTGAATCAACCACTTCATAGCCGGTAGCCCGGATGCAGCGCAGCAGAATCCGGGCCGTTCAACACATGAGCATGACCGGCACACCAAACAACCAAAAACACCCGGTTTATATTGCATTCCATCTGGGCTACGCAGCCAAAACAATTGCTTCATCCAGGTAAAAAAAGCATTTTTTCTAAAAATTGTTTTGATAACCGTTATCATTTGTGTGAGAATTTCCAGGCCTTTTATTGATTCCCTTGCCTGGAGATTTAATGATGAAGAAGTTGAATTCGATGTTGCTTGCTGTTTCGCTGATGGTTTCCGGCTATGCCGTGCAAGCCGATGAAGTGGTTGTTTATTCGGCGCGAAATGAACAACTGATCAAGCCCCTGTTTGATGCCTACACCAAGGAAACCGGAGTCAAGGTCAAGTTCATTACCGACAAGGAAGGCCCGCTGATGGCGCGCCTGAAAGCCGAGGGACGCAATACCCCGGCCGATGTATTCATGACCGTCGATGCCGGCAATCTCTGGCAGGCCGCGCAGGAAGACCTGCTCAAGCCGGTCAACTCAAAAGTCCTCGCAGCCAGCATTCCGGCGCATCTGCGCGATCCGGGCAATGAATGGTTCGGACTCTCTGTACGCGCCCGCACGCTGATCTACAACCCGAACAAGGTCAAGCCGGGTGAACTCACCACCTATGAAGACCTGGTCAACCCGAAGTGGAAAAACCGTCTCTGCCTGCGTACTTCGAAGAAGGTTTACAACCAGTCTCTGGTCGGCATGATGATGAATGAATACGGCGAAGACAAAACCGAGCAGATCGTGCGTGGCTGGGTCGCCAACCAGGCCACCCAACCCTTCCCGGACGACACCAAGGCGATGGAAGCCGTGGCTGCCGGCCTGTGTGATGTCACCATCGTCAACACCTATTACTTTGGACGTTTGATGAATAAGAAACCCAATCTGCCACTGGCGATCTTCTGGCCGAATCAGAATCTGAAAAACAAGGCCGCCGGCGTCCATGTCAACATCTCCGGTGTCGGCGTGACCCGCCATGCCAAGAATGAAGCTGGAGCAATCAAATTGCTCGAATGGCTGGCGTCCGAAAAAGCGCAGAACCTCTACGCCGACGTGAACATGGAATATCCGGCCAACCCGAAGGTCAAACCGGATGCTGCGGTGGCCGCCTGGGGTACGTTCAAACCGAACCTGATCAACGTGGCGCAGGCCGGTGCTTTGCAAGCCAAGGCCGTGATGCTGATGGACCGGGCCGGGTATAAATAAACTCTGCCAAGTTAGTCAGGTTAGATAAACCCGGCCCAGCAAGCCGGCTTAAAATGCGGACCTTGTCATCCTGGATACCAGACTACGCATGATCGCCACCGAAAAGGCGCCCGCAACGGGCGCCTTTTCCTTCTTCTCGTACGCGGCGACGCGCTTCGGCCCTTGGACCGTCGCGTTGACGCTGGCTCTTCTGACGCTGATTCCGGTCACGGTGGTCGCGTTGGCGATGCTCGACCCGGATCAAGCGATCTGGGATCACCTCTGGCAGCACGTGTTGCCGGAACTGCTGGTCAACACGCTCTGGCTGGTCATCGGCGTCGGCATTGGCGTCACCCTGCTCGGAACCGGGCTGGCCTGGCTGACTGCCGCCTGCGAATTTCCCGGCCGCAAGTTTTTTTCCTGGGCCTTGCTGCTGCCGCTCGCCCTGCCCGCCTATGTCACCGCTTTTGTCTGGATCGGCCTGCTCGATTTCACCGGCGGCCTGGCCACCTGGCTGCGCGATAGCTGGGATATCAACTGGACGCCGCCGATTCGTTCGCGTGGCGGTGTCATCCTGGTCATGGTGCTGGCGCTGTATCCCTACGTTTACCTGACCGCCCGCACCGCGTTTCAGGGTCAGGGCCGACGTCTGCTGGAAGCGGCGCAATCGCTCGGCGTCAGCCGCCGCCGCGCCTTTTTCCGGGTGGCCTTGCCGATTGCGCGGCCCGGCATCATTGCCGGCCTTTCTCTCGCCCTGATGGAAACCCTGGCCGATTTCGGCACCGTCTCGGTGTTCAACTACAACACCTTCACCACCGCGATCTACAAAGCCTGGTTCTCGATGTTCTCGCTGCCGGCGGCGAGCCAGCTGGCCACCATCCTGATCTTCTTCGTGCTGGCTCTGGTGATGCTGGAGCAACTCTCGCGCAGCGGTGCTCACTATGCCAACTCGGCGCGCGGCAGCGGCGGCGCGCGACGGATTCGACTCGGCGGCGCCAACGCGGTCATGGCAACCGGCTTCGCCAGCCTGGTTTTTCTGCTCGCCTTCGCCATTCCAATCATCCAGTTGTTGATCTGGACCAGCGACATCATGGCCAGCGACCTGGATGCGCGTTATTTCGATTTCGCCTGGCATTCCCTGCTGCTTGCCGGTCTGGGCGCATTGCTGGTAGTCAGTCTGGCGCTGGCGCTGGGTTATGCGCAGCGTTTGCAGCCGACGCCCGGCATGCAGCTCACCGCGCGCCTGGCCACCCTCGGCTATGCCTTGCCGGGCGCGGTATTGGCGGTGGGTTTCTACATCCCGGTCGCCGGTATCGACAACCTGATCATCGACACCTGGCGCGACTGGACCCGGCAGGAAATCGGCCAGGTTTTCGGCGGCACCCTGTTCGTCATGCTGCTGGCCTATAGCGCGCGCTTTCTCGCCGTCGGCTTCGGACCGGTCGAGACCGGCCTCGCCCGGATTACCAAAACCATGGATGAAGCCGCCCAGGTGCTCGGCACCACCGGCATGAAACGGCTGTTCCGGGTGCATTTGCCGATGTTGCGTGCGCCGCTGCTGGCCGCCGCCGCACTGGCTTTCGTCGATATCATGAAGGAACTGCCGATCACCCTGATGACTCGCCCATTCGGCTGGGACACCCTGGCCACCCGCGTCTTCGAGATGACTTCCGAAGGCGAATGGGAACGCGCCGCGCTGCCCGCCGTCGCAATCTGTCTGGTTGGCCTGCTGCCCATCTTTTTTCTGGTGAAACACAGCGATGCTCGCACTTGAACATGTCGCCCAGTCGTATGGGGCAAAGCCGATCCTGTCGGACGTCTCATTCGTCCTTTCGCCCGGCCAGATCGGTTGTCTGCTCGGCCCCTCGGGTTGCGGCAAAACCACCGCGCTGCGGCTGATCGCCGGCTTCGAGCGACTCTCCGCCGGCGAGATTCGCATCGGCGCCGAGATCGTCAGCGCATTTGCCAACGGTCGCGGTCATAGCCTGTTGCCGGAACAACGCCGGGTTGGCCTGGTGTTTCAGGATTACGCCCTGTTTCCGCATCTCAGCGTCGCAAAAAACGTCGCCTTCGGCCTCTCCGCCATGCCGGCCACCGACCGCCGCATGCGCGTTGCCGAGATGCTCGATCTGGTCGGCCTCAGCCACGAAGCCGAAGCCTATCCGCACCAGCTTTCCGGCGGCCAGCAACAACGCGTCGCCCTCGCCCGCGCCTTGGCACCTCGGCCGCGCCTGTTGTTGCTGGATGAACCGTTCTCCAATCTGGACGTGGAACTGCGCGAAAAACTCTCGCTGGAAGTGCGCGACATCCTGAAGCAGGAAGCCATCACCGCGCTGCTGGTCACCCACGACCAGCACGAAGCCTTCGCCATGGCCGACGTCATCGGCGTCATGAACAAGGGCGTCATCCAGCAATGGGACACGCCCTACAACCTCTACCACCAGCCGATCAACCGCTTCGTCGCCGACTTCATCGGCCAGGGCGTACTGCTGCCCGGCGAGGTGCTCAACAGCCGCCAGGTCGAAATCGAACTCGGCGTACTGGAAGGCAGCGTCGATGGCGATTGCAGCGATGAAGGCGGCTGCACCCAGTGCGATCTCGGCTGCCGTGTCGATGTGCTGATCCGGCCGGATGACATCATCCATGACGATGACAGCCTGCTGATGGCCGAAGTTGAACGCAAAGCCTTCCGCGGCGCCGATTTCCTTTACACGCTGAAATTGCCCGGCGGACAACGCGTGCTGGCGCAGGTCGATTCGCACCATAACCATGCGATCGGCGAAAAAATCGGTGTGCGACTCGGCGTAGACCATGTCGTCGCCTTCCGCAAATAACGCGACCGATCTACCGCCGCTGATTGCCGGGCTGCTGAAGCCAGCGGCGTATCCGCATGCTGCCGCCGCACCGCAACTGATTGAAACGCATATTTCCTGGGTCATTCTGGCCGGCGAGTTCGCCTACAAAATCAAGAAACCGCTCGATTTCGGGTTTCTCGACTTTTCCAGCCTCGCCAAGCGGCATCACTTCTGTGAAGAAGAAATCCGTCTCAACTCGCGTCTGGCGCCGAATACTTACCTGGCTGTCGTCGCGATCAGCGGTGCGCCGGAAGAACCCCGCTTCGATTCCAGCCTCGCAGCCGCCGGGCCGGTAATCGAATGGGCCGTCAAAATGCGCGCTTTCCCGGCCGATGCGACGCTGGACCGGGAAGCCGAAGTCAGCGCCGAGCAGATCGACGCGATTGCCGAATGCATCGCTGAATTCCATGCCGGCATTGCCAGCGCACCGGCCAATTCGACTTACGGCGAGCCGGACAAGGTGGTCGCACCGATTGCGGCCAACTTTGAACAACTCCGGAAGTTGCTGCCTTTCGACCGGGATAGTCAGCTAAAGCCGCTGCTGGACCGGCTGCAAACCTGGAGCGAAAACGAAGGCCAACGTCTGGGCCAGCATTTTGCCGCGCGCAAAGCTGGTGGTTTCATCCGCGAATGCCACGGCGACCTGCATCTGGGCAACATCGCCTGGGTGGACAGCAAACCGCTGGTTTTCGATGCCCTGGAATTCAATCCGGCGCTGAACCATATCGACGTCATCAACGAAATTGCCTTTCTCAGCATGGACCTGCGGCATCGTGGCCGTGCCGATCTGGCCTGGCGTCTGCTCGACGGCTACCTGGCGCAGACCGGCGACTTCGCTGGCCTGCAAGCCCTGCCCTATTACCAGGTCTACCGCGCCATGGTGCGCGCCAAGGTGACTGCGATCCTGGCCGCCGAACACCCGGAACATGCCGATTTCAACGCCTGCCTGAGCTACCTCCAGCTCGCCGACCGTCTGGCGCATGACCGCCATCCGGCGCTGTTGCTGATGCATGGCGTGTCCGGCTCGGGCAAGACCTGGCTGTCGCAACATCTGCTTGAAAAACTTGGTGGCATCCGCCTGCGTTCGGATGTCACGCGCAAGCGCCTGTTCGGTCTGAAGCCGTTACAGGACAGTGCCGATATCCCCGGCGGTATCTACACGCCGGAAGCCAGTGCCCGCACGCTCGCCACCCTGGTGCAGGATGCGAGCGGCCTGCTCGCCGCCGGCTTTCTGGTCATCGTCGATGCCACCTTCATTCATCGCCGCTGGCGCGCGCCGTTTCAGGCGTTGGCGGCGGAACTGCAGATAGCCTGGTGGATAGTGTCGGTAGCAGCACCATCCGACGTACTGCAGGCACGCATTATGCAACGCCAGGCGCAAGGCACAGACGCCTCGGAAGCCGGACTTGCGGTACTCGAATCGCAATTGGCCAATGTGGAACCATTCGACGCAGATGAAGCAACGCATGTGATCCATTTTCACAGTGGCGGGACTGTGGAAAATCTAATTTCCCGATTGCGCGATGCGCTTGACGCAAAGGTGTGACCAACATCGCTTCAAACAAGTAGGGTGTGCCGTGCGCACCGTCCCTAAAAAC
>CAZUSF010000159.1:0-4011 GCA_964623355.1 uncultured Thiobacillus sp.
CTGACTTTCTCCGGCATCGGCTGCTATCGGCCGGCACTGTTTGCCGATATTGTCAAAGGCCACAAAGCCAGGCTGGCACCCTTGTTGAAGGTCGCCATGGATGCGGGCAGTGTGACGGGGGCGCATTTCAGCGGCCGCTGGGAAGACGTGGGAACCCCGGCGCGGCTGGCGGCTCTGGATGTAGAACTGACTGAGCAGACGGGCGCGACATCTTAAATGGCCTACCCCCCAAGCCAGTGATATAGTCCGGGTATATACCAATCGCTGAGGGCATGCCGATATGCAAACCGCAAAACTGTTTACCAATGGCCGTAGTCAGGCCGTTCGTCTACCCAAGGCATTTCGCTTCGAGGGCGTCAGTGAAGTGCTGATCGAACGTGATGGCGACCGCATCATCCTGCGACCGCCGCAACGCCCTTCGATTGAAAGATTGATCGCGGCGCTCGACGAGTTCGAGTCGTTTCCCGAGCGCGAACAGCCCAATCAAGCCGAAGCGCGCGAGTCCTGGTGAGTCGCATGCGCTACATGCTCGATACCAATATCTGCATCTACGCCATAAAGCATCGACCGCCACAGGTGCTGAAACAGCTACGCGCGCATGCAGCCGAAGGACTTGGCATTTCCAGCATCAGCGTTGCCGAGCTGTTCTTTGGTGCGGAAAAAAGCGGTTCGCTGAAGAATCTCGCCGCGCTGAAACATTTTCTTGAACCCTTGGAAATTGCCGATTTTGATCTGCATGCCGCTCAAAGTTATGGCCATGTGCGCAAATTACTCGAGCAATCCGGCACGCCGATTGGCCCGCTTGACACTCAAATTGCTGCCCATGCCTTGGCATTGAATGCAACGCTGGTGTCCAACAACGTGCGCGAATTTTCCAGAGTGAATGGACTTTCGCTGGAAAACTGGGTTGAGCCTTGAAACCACCTATCGGCCTCGAACAGCCAATGCAACCTGATATCGCCCTTCACCGCGCTCGCCGCGACCGCGTCATTAAAACGATGGGGGCCGGAGTGATGATTCTGTCCACCGCGCCGGAAGTCATTCGCAACCGCGATGCGCACTTCCCGTATCGCTACGACAGCCATTTTCACTACCTGACCGCGTTCCCGGAACCGGAAGCGGTGCTGGTTCTGATCGCCGGCGATTCGGACAAAAACCCGCCGAAGCAGATCCTGTTCTGCCGCGAAAAGAATATGGAACGCGAAATCTGGGACGGTTTCCGTTTCGGCCCGGAGGCAGCACGCGAACTTTTCCGTTTCGACGCCACCTTCGCCTACGACGCACTTGATGAAGAACTCCCCAAACTGCTGGAAAACCAGGCGTCGTTGCACTACGCCATCGGTTTCGACGTCGCTTGGGATACGCGCATGCTGGGCTGGCTGAATGCGGTGCGGGCAAAAGGCCGCATTGGCGTCAGCGCCCCCGCCGCCCTGTTCGATGCACGCGCCATCATCGACGAGATGCGGCTGTTCAAGGACGCCCACGAACTCGACCTGATGCAGCGCGCCGCCGACATTTCCGCTGCCGCTCATCTGGCCGCGCTGCGTGCCTGCCAACCTGGCATGGGTGAATGGGAAATCGAGGCGGAGTTGCTTTACCACTTCCGCAAGGGCGGCTGTCAGGCGCCCGCCTACACCTCGATCGTTGCCGGCGGCGCCAATGCCTGCGTGCTGCATTACGTCACCAATGACCAACCACTGCATGCCGGCGACCTGCTCCTGATCGATGCCGCCGGCGAATACCAGGGCTACGCCGCCGACATCACGCGCACCTTCCCGGTCAACGGCCGTTTCAGCGCGCCGCAGCGCGACATCTACGAAATCGTGCTTGCTGCGCAGCTTGCTGCCATCGACGCGGTGAAACCGGGCAACACCTGGAATACGCCGCATGACACCGCGTTGCGCGTCCTCACCCAGGGCCTGCGCGACCTGAAACTGCTGGATGGCGAACTCGACGGCCTGATCGAACAGGAAGCCTACAAGCCGTTTTACATGCACAAAACCGGCCACTGGCTGGGCCGGGATGTGCACGATGTCGGCGAGTACAAGATCAACAATGAATGGCGCGCCCTGCAAACCGGCATGACCTTGACCGTTGAACCTGGCCTGTATATTCGGCCATCGGAAGAAGTGCCGAAAGCATTCTGGAACATCGGTATTCGCATCGAAGACGACGTCACGGTCACCCCGGATGGTTGTCATGTGCTGACAGCAGCCGCCCCCAAATCGATTGCCGACATTGAAGAGGTCATGCGCCATGCAACACGTTGACATCGCCATCGTTGGCGGCGGTCCGGTCGGCGCCGCGCTCGCCGTTGGGCTGGAAGGTTCCGGGCTGCGCGTTGTTGTCCTCGAAGCACGCCAGCAATTGTCCGCCCCCGACCCGCGCGCGCTCGCCTTGTCGCAAGGTGCGCATCTGATCCTGCAGCGTCTCGGCGTCTGGGATTCCCTGGCGGAACGCGCCACGCCGATCGAAAGCATTCATGTATCGCAACGCGGCGGCCTCGGCAGCGCCGTGCTGACCGCAGACGATGTCGGCGCGCCGGCACTCGGTTTTGTTGCTGAATATGGCGATCTTTACGCTGCGCTGGCTGAACGCATGGCCGCCTGCGACGCAACCATCCTGACCGGCGCGCGCGTCACCGCCGTCAAGGCAACTGCCGGCTACGGCATGGTCGGTTATCAACACGATGGCGGCGAACAAATGCTCACCGCCGGGTTGGTGGTGCTGTCGGAAGGCGGTAAAAGCCTGCCTGCGGCGCTGCGCCAGGACAAGGATTACGGTCAATCCGCCGTCGTCTGCACGGTACAGACCGAACAGCCGCACAAGCAGCGCGCCTTCGAGCGTTTCACGCCGGACGGCCCGATTGCGTTGTTGCCACTGAGAGAAGATTACGCCCTGGTCTGGACCACACCCAACGCCCAACTGGAAGAACGTCTGGCACTGTCGGACGCGGCATTTCTGGCTCAGTTGCAAACCGCATTCGGCGATCGCCAGGGCCGTTTTCTCGCCGCCAGCCGGCGTGCCGCTTATCCACTCAAACTGGCGCTCGCCGCCGCCTCGACTTCGCCGCGCATCGTGCGCATCGGCAACGCCGCGCACACGCTGCACCCGGTCGCCGGACAAGGTTTCAATCTCGGTCTGCGCGATGCCTGGAAACTCGCCGAAACCCTGCTCGACACGCCACACCAGCAACTGGGCGAAGCCGCCGCCACCCGGCGCTACGAAAAAACCCGCCAGTTCGACATTGCCGGCGGCAGCCTAATGACCGATATCCTGGTCGAATCCTTCTCGAATGACCGTTTTCTGCTCAAACATGCACGCGGCGCGGCCTTGCTCCTGCTCGATCTGGCGCCGCCGCTGAAAACCCTGTTCGCACGCAAAATGATGTTTGGTGCGCAGGCTTGGTAGCCTTTGCGTTCCAGTAGATGAAACTTATTCCACCGCTTTATTCCACCACTTCCGTGACGATTTCCTTTAGCAGCTTTTCGATGTCCTGCAACGCCTTCTGCGTCGCTTTGCTGGCGCCGGGCGCGAGCGGCTTGCGATAGGCGACATACACCTTGTTGGCATCGGCTGGCGTGGTGTAGACGGAAATGATGTACGGACAGAACACCATGTTGGACGGGTCCGCCTCCATCTGCGCGCGTGAAAGGTTGGATTTGCAGAATTCGACCTGTTCACCCTTCAGATAAACCTGTTTGGTCGCGCCCAGATCCTTGCCGGTGCGTTCCAGCATTTCGGCAATGTAATTGCTGTGATTGATCTTGATGCCGCGGCCTTCGATGGCATTCACCAGATCGTCGCGCACATCCTCGAAATTGCCTTGCTTGGACTTGACCACCAGATAATCACCGCCGGCCTGGACAGGTCCGGCGAATGAAAGGGCGGCGAAAGGAACCAACATCAGCGTAATCAGTTTGTTCATGGCGACACTCACGGTTAAAAATTAGCAATGTAGCCAATGCCTGCTGTTTACGCATTGGTACGGATGCCAGCGTGAGGCATCCG
>CAZUSF010000159.1:4111-5861 GCA_964623355.1 uncultured Thiobacillus sp.
GCCAGATTGCCGTTCAGATCGCCTTCGTCGGCAACCAGACAAGCCGGTGATTCGACCAGACGATTGCTGGCGCGGACATCCTTGGCGCGTTCGGACAACGCAGCCTTGATGCGATCCAGCAGAGGCTGGGCTTCTTCAGCCTTGGGTGCATCGGCGGCTGGCTCTTCACCTTCGGCAGACTTGATCGCAGCCAGATCGACCTGACCCTTGGCGACCGATGCCAGCGATTTGCCGTCGAACTCGAACAGGTTACCGACCAGCCATTCATCGACACGGTCGGCCAGCAGGATGACTTCGACGCCCTTCTTGCGCAGGGCTTCCAGGTGCGGGCTGGCCTTGGCGGCGGCCAGCGTCTCGGCGGTCAGGTAGTAGATCTTGTCCTGGCCTTCCTTCATGCGGCCAACGTAATCGGCCAGCGTCACCGTTTCTTCATCGACCGTGGTGGTGCGGAAGCGCAGCAGCTTGGCGATGCGTTCCTTGTTGCCCTGATCCTCGCCGACGCCTTCCTTCAGCACGCGGCCGAAGTGTTCCCACACCTTGGCGTAATCTTCCTTGCGGTTCTCGGCGAGGTCGTCGAGCAGGTCGAGCACCTTGCGCACGCAGCCGCCGCGAATCATTTCCATGTCGCGCGTCTCTTGCAGAATTTCGCGCGAGACGTTGAGCGGCAGATCGGCGGCATCGATAACGCCACGGATGAAGCGCAGATAGGACGGCATCAGCTTGCGCGCGTCTTCCATGATGAACACGCGCTTGACGTACAGCTTGACGCCTGCCTTGGCATCGCGGTCCCACAGGTCGAACGGCGCGTGCGCCGGCACGTACAGCAGCGCGGTGTAGTCCTGGCGGCCTTCGACCTTGACGTGGGTCCAGGCCATCGGGTCTTCGTAATCGTGGCCGACGTGTTTGTAGAACGCCTTGTATTCGTCTTCGGTGATATCGTTTTTCGAGCGCGTCCACAGCGCATTGGCGCGGTTGACGGTTTCCACCTTGTCCTTCTCGTCCTCGGCTTTGTCGTTGATGAATTCGACCGGAATCGCGATATGGTCGGAATACTCGCGAATCACCGATTTCAGACGCCAGGCGTCGAGGAATTCGGCTTCGTCGGCTTTCATGTGCAACGTGATCTCAGTGCCGCGATCGGCCTTTTCGACCGTTTCCAGTGTGTACTCGCCGGCGCCTTCCGATTCCCAGCGCACACCGTGCTCCTTCGTCAGTCCCGCACGGCGGGTGGTCACAGTGACACGGTCAGCGACGATGAAGCTGGAATAGAAACCGACGCCGAACTGACCGATCAGTTGCGCGTCTTTCTTCTGGTCACCGCTGAGTTTGCTGAAAAACTCGCGCGTGCCGGATTTGGCGATGGTACCGATGTGTTCGATGACTTCCTGACGGTTCATGCCGATGCCGTTGTCACGAATGGTGATCGTCTTGGCATCCTTGTCGACGCTGACCTTGATCTTCAATTCGGAGTCGGATTCAAACAGTGCAGCGTCGGT
Organism: uncultured Thiobacillus sp.; assembly: GCA_964623355.1. GTDB lineage: Bacteria > Pseudomonadota > Gammaproteobacteria > Burkholderiales > Thiobacillaceae > PFJX01. Next base: position 5,608 of record CAZUSF010000159.1, read on the forward strand.
CAGCGCTTCGAAGCGCAGCTTGTCGGCGGCGTCTGATGCATTCGAGATCAGCTCGCGCAGGAAGATTTCCTTGTGGCTGTACAAGGAATGGATCATCAATTGCAGGAGTTGCTTTACCTCGGCCTGAAAGCCCAGGGTTTCCTTGGCGGCAGATTGTTGGGGTTCATTCACGGTTTCGGTCATGTTCCACTTTCCCTTGTTGAAAACAGGGGATGGTTATGAGGCCGAGCAGGCCAGCTTCAAGAGGGCAGCTG
>CAZUSF010000160.1:0-1135 GCA_964623355.1 uncultured Thiobacillus sp.
CCTTCCAGATAGGCCGGCGCCAGGATGCCGGGCGCGCCATGGCCGGGGCCGGCCATGAAGATGGTGTCCAGGTCGTACTTGTTGATCAGCCGGTTCAGATGCACCCAGGCGAAGCTCAAACCGGGGCTAGCGCCCCAGTGGCCGAGCAGGCGGCGCTTGACGTGTTCCGGTTGCAGCGGCTCGCGCAGCAGCGGGTTGTCGCGCAGGAAGATCATCCCCGCTGCCAGGTAATTGCAGGCGCTCCAGTAGGCGTTGATCTTCTCCAGTTCCTCGCTGGCGAGCGTGGCATTGAAAATCGGGGTGGTCGCGTTCATCGGTTTTCCTTCCTGGCAGGTTGGACATCGGGTGCCCGCCATTCTTCGCCGCCAAGATTACAAATTTGCTGCCGTCGAACAAGCTGCGCTTGGACCAACCTTCGGTTTTTGCAAGGTTCAAGCCTTTTACGTAGCAACGGTTTCGTTGCACTTCCTGGTTTAGCGTATAAACTGTTTATATCGTTTATCGAACAAGGAGCGTTGATCATGGCAACCCGTAGAGTTACCCAAAAACTCCCCAAAATCGAGGCAGGCGAAGTTCCCGCTGCCGCAAGTGAAACGCCGGTGGCGCAACCCAAAGCGGCAAAATCTCCAAGCAAACATGCGTCGAAGGTCGTCAAGCTTGCGCCGACCCCGGAAGTCAAGACGGCAGATATCGTGGTCAAGACGCCAACGAAGCCGCGCGCCACACGTGCCGCGAAGCAGGTGACCGAACCCGTTACAGCACTCGAACCCGCCGCAGCACCCGAACAGGGCAAAGCGGCCAAACCATCTAAACCGGCCAAGATCCGGCGTGCCAAGCTGGTGCGTGACAGTTACACGATGCCGGAAGCGGAGCATGCGCTCATCACCGGGCTGAAGAAGCGCTGCCTGAGTCTGGGCGTGGCGGCGAAGAAAAGCGAAATCCTGCGCGCCGCGCTGGCGGTTCTCGCGCGGCTGAGCGATGCCGAGGTGGCGTTGGCGATCCAGGGGCTGGCAGTCATCAAGACCGGCAGGCCGGCCAAGGGCGCCAAGTAAACACCGCCCGCGGGCGATAGCGCGGCGGGCAGTCAATCCGCGATGAAGTTGGGCAAAGGGGAGCGCGATGTTCAAATTTGCTT
>CAZUSF010000160.1:1235-5840 GCA_964623355.1 uncultured Thiobacillus sp.
CATGAAATCGTCCACATCGCGCAGCGCCATTTCGACGAAGACGCCAACGCGCTGTCGGTGTATTCCGGCAAGCCGGGAGACTGGACTGCTCGCGGCGAGGACGCCATACAACTGAGCGAGGGAAATTTCGGGCTGGCTTTGCGCGTTTCCCACTTGTGGCATGCGCAGGAGCAGGAAGCCGATTGGATCGGCGCGTTGCTTGCGGCGCAGGCCAGCGGTTGCAGCATCGAATCCGGCGCGCTGGCGTATTTTCGGCAAGAGATCGAAGCCGGCGGCGGTGTTGCGGCCGCGCACGCGCCCAGCCTGGAACGCATCCGGCAACTGTTGCCCTTTGCGGACTCGGCGAAACGGCTGGTCGAGTTGGGGGCGCGCTGATTCGCTGCGGTGTCATGTTTCTGTCATCTCAGCCGGATAGAGTGCGTGCTTCCGCCATAGCCCGAAGTACGCCCGCAACAGTCTGGGCGAGCTTGCCGGGCAGCGCATCAGCCGCCGACCAGGAAATCCATGAACGCAGACAAGACCCATGAACGCATTGAATTTGAACGTCGGGTACACGACGAAATGCTGGACAGCTTCGATGAAGAACTGGAGATGGAGATCGATGATGACCGCATGAATGAGCTGATCGGAGAGGCGACGGCGTCAGCGGCGTCTTCCGCAGATCTGGAGCGGCATTTCTATTTCAAGGAGTTGTTCCGCCTGCAAGGCGAACTGGTCAAGCTGCAGGACTGGGTGGTTCATAACAAGCTGAAGGTGGTGGTTCTGTTTGAAGGCCGCGACGCGGCCGGCAAGGGGGGCGTGATCAAGCGCATCACCCAGCGCCTGAATCCGCGCGTCTGCCGTGTCGCGGCGCTGCCGGCGCCGAGCGAGCGCGAACGCAGCCAGTGGTATTTCCAGCGCTACGTCTCGCACCTGCCCGCTGGCGGCGAGATCGTCCTTTTCGACCGCAGCTGGTACAACCGCGCCGGTGTGGAAAAGGTCATGGGCTTCTGCAGCGACGAGGATTACGAGGAGTTCTTCCGCACCGTGCCGGAGTTCGAGAAGATGCTGATTCGCTCCGGCATCATCCTGATCAAGTACTGGTTCTCGATCACCGATGACGAACAGAACCTGCGCTTCATGATGCGCATCCACGACCCGCTGAAACAGTGGAAGCTGAGTCCGATGGACATGGAGTCGCGGCGCCGCTGGGAGCAATACACCAAGGCCAAGGAAACCATGCTGGAACGCACCCACATCCCGGAAGCGCCCTGGCGGATCATTGAGGCGGTGGACAAGAAAAAGGCGCGGCTCAACTGCATCCACCATTTGCTGAGCCAGGTCCCGTACCAGGAAATCGAACGCGAAGCAGTAACCTTGCCGGCTCGGGTGCATAACCCGGACTATCTGCGCAACCCGGTGCCGGAAGACATGTTCGTGCCGCAGGTTTATTGATGCAATAAACCTGGTTTTTGGTTATTCCTGGCTAGCGAAGTCATCGGCTGAAAGGCCGAAAGAGCAATGGGACAGGCATTCAATGGGACGCATTGAATGAGGACATCAGCGTGCAGGGATTGCTCATGGGAGTAAGGGATCCCACACGAGGCAATCGGATTTCTGCATGATGTTTTGACAAAGGTTTCTTCGAAAAACGTGGTCCTCGTTGTTCCCCTGCTATTCACGTAGAAGTGCTTCGCATATCTACCCTGTACTCAATGACTTATACAATCAACTCATGAACAGCATCCGTTTCCAACGTCCCGTGATCGTGACCTACCATGCCACACAGCGTATGGCAGAGCGCTGCGTCTCTGAAGAGATACTGCTGGAAGTTATCGAAACGGGAGACACCCGTTACGCTGACGAAACACACCTGTGGGTTTTCAAGGCTTTTCCCGTGCGCGATGACAATTTCTTGTGCGTAGTACTGGTTCTGGAAGATGCACTGGTGGTAAAGACTGTGATGCACCATTTCGAGTTGCTGTGAGGAGGCAATATGCGTACTACCTATTACGACGTAGATGACATTCTGGTCGTGCATTTGTCCGACAAACCGATTGTGCGCGAGGTGTCACAAGACTGGCATACGCATGTGAGCTATGCGGCGGACGGCTCCACCGTTGAACTGGTGCTGCTGGATGCACGAGCCAATGGGGCATTTCCATTCGAAGTGCAACACGCTCGCGCCGCATGAGGCACTTCTGAGCGCAGCTTCTTCAATAAGTGTGGTCTGTCCCGGTTATTCCCGTGTCCCGGTTATTCATGCGGTGGACAAGAAAAAGGCGCGGCTCAATTGCATCCACCACTTGCTGAGTCAGGTGCCCTACCAGGAAGTCGAACGCGAAGCGGTGACCCTGCCGGATCGAGCGCATAACTCGGACTACCTGCGCAACCCGGTGCCGGAAGACATGTTCGTGCCGCAGGTTTATTGAGGCGAGTGATCCGAATAATCGCGGTTGGCGTTGAATTTCAATTGCTTGCGTTACATAGGTAGGTGCGAATTCATTTGCATGCAAGTGGTTGAATATGCGAATGAATTTGCACCTACAGGCCAAAGGGGTCAGCTTCGATTTGACTCTTGAATCCATGCTGACCCCTTTGACTGCTCCTCCGACCACGGTTTTTGAAGAAGCTACGCTCTGTAACTCATGCGGCGATTCGATTGCTCCGTGTGCGATCTCCCACACCCATGAGTAGTCCCTGCACGCTGATGTCTTCATCCAGTTCGTCCCAATGGATGCCTGTCCCGTTGCCGGAAAACTCGTATTGCTGGCGTTGCTGAGGTGTGGCCGCCAGCAAACGTGGGAAATAGGCCAGGGGTACGCCGAGCTTGCGGCCATCGACAAGGGTGACCCACATCATGTTGTTGTCGAAACTCAGTTCATTCGCCGAAGTGTTCATGCCATGCCCTTTCGATTACGTCCTGGTTGTCGCCGACCACGCGGGTCATATCGCTGAGTTCATGCGCTGCGAAGCCGATGTTTTCCGCCACAGCCACCGGGTTAAGCCAGAATTTGGCGCGGGCGCCATGGCAACGAACGTGGATGTGTATGGGTTCGCGCGGGTCGCCCTCGTTCGAGAAAAAGAAGAATTTGCAGCCCTTCCAGCGAAAAACGACTGGCATTTTCTACTTCCTCTTGTTTTTGCCCATTGCTGGGAATTCTAGCGCTTCAGTGCTGCATGGTGCGCACGGCGCACCCTACGCAATCAACGGTTTCATGGCGTTTCTCAAAGGTCCTGGTGTGTCAAACGCCAGGTGTCGCGGGCGATCACCCATTCCTCGTTGGTCGGAATCACCCAGGCCGATATCGGGCTGTCTGGCTGGCTGATGCGCGGGCGGTGGCGGTTGTTGGCGTCTGCGTCCAGATGCAGACCGAGCCAGGCGAGTCGCTGGCAGACGGCGGCGCGCACCGGTGCGGCGTGCTCGCCGATGCCGGCGGTGAACACCAGTGCGTCGATCCCTCCCGCTGCGACCGCGTGGCTGGCCACTGCCTGGCTGATCCGGTAGGCGAACATCTGCAGCGCCTCGGCAGCATGCGGCTGATCACTCGCCAGCAACGCGCGCACATCGCTGCTCATTCCGGAATAACCCAACAGGCCGCTGTCATGGCTGAGCAGGTCTTCGATTTGATCAAGCCGCATGCCTTCTTCGCGCATCAGATACAGCAGCACGCCAGGGTCGATGGCGCCGCAGCGGGTTCCCATCGGCAGGCCATCCAGGGGGGTGAAGCTCATTGAGGTTTCAACGCTGCGGCGTTGCTGCATGGCGCACAGGCTGGCGCCGTTGCCCAGATGGGCCACGATCACCCGCCCGTCGGCGGCGGCGCCCAGATAGTCGGGTAGCACACTGGCGATGTACGCGTAGGAGAGGCCGTGGAAGCCATAGCGGCGAATACCGCGCGCGGCCATTTCGCGCGGCAGCGCAAAGTGTTTTGCTACGTTGGGCAAAGCATGGTGGAAAGCGGTATCGAAACAGGCGACTTGCGGCAAATCGGGAAGCAGTTCGGCCAGCGCGCGGATGGCGCCCAGGTTGTGGGGCTGGTGCAGGGGGCTGAGCGGGATCAGCTTTTCCAGCTCGGCGAGCACCCGGTCATCCACCAATGCCGGCTGGCTGAATTCGGCGCCGCCATGCACCACGCGGTGTCCTGCGGCACGCAGTTGCAGACTGGAATGGCTGCGTTCCAGCCAGGCGAGGACGTGTTGCAAGGCCTGCGCATGGTTTGCCGGGCTGACCGCTTCATCAAGCACGTTTCCCTGGTCGTGCTGCTCGACGCGGAAGCGTCCAGATCCGCCGATTTCCTCGATCACGCCGCGATAGGCCGCGTCAGCGGTAGGAGCTGCGTCGGCGGAATACACGGCGAACTTCAGACTGGATGAGCCGGCATTGAGGATCAGGAGTGCGGTTTGCATAGGGCGTTCAGGGCAATGGATGCGGTTCGCATGGTAGCCGGCGATTGCTACAACCAGGTATCGAGCATGTAGACATCGGAACCCGGCATTGCCATCCGGGCTGTAACCAACGCGTCATGCGGCTGAAATATCGTTGTCATGCGAACGACTTATTGTGGCAGCCATTCCTCAGAAATCCGTCATTCATGAACGCTCCCGACTTGTGTTTCCATAGCG
>CAZUSF010000161.1:0-5807 GCA_964623355.1 uncultured Thiobacillus sp.
GTCGGGCCAGGGAATCATGAATATCTCGCCGTGCTCGACCTGGACAAGTTCAAGCGCATCAACGACACCTACGGCCATCTGATTGGCGACGAAGTGCTGCTCAGCTTCGCCAATATCCTGCGTAGTTCATTGCGCGACAACGACCGTTCCTTCCGTTATGGCGGCGAAGAATTCATCGTTGTGCTGCAAGACGTCACTGCCGAACAGGCCGAAGCCGTGCTGGAAAGATTGCGCAGCAATGTGGCGCAGCACAGCTTCCCGCAAGTCGGCCAGGTCACCGTCAGCATCGGATACACCATGCTGGACCGCCAGGACTTGCCAACCCAGGTCATCGAAGAAGCCGACAAGGCGCTGTATTACGCCAAGGAACACGGACGCAACCAGATCCGTGAATACGCTGCGCTGCGCGACATGGGCGTGGTGCAGGACACACACCAGAACGAAGGTTCGATCGAACTGTTCTGACCCCGCACGAGGCAAACCTCACCGCCTAAAACACGAGTTGGAAACGCGTGCATCCGGCGTTGGAAATGACCTGCACACTGCCGCCATGCGCCAGCACGATCGACTTCACGATGGCCAGTCCCAGCCCGGCACCCTCGCCCGTGACTTCCTGCTGCTGCGTCCTATCCCGTTGCCTCGCCGGATCGACCCGATAAAACCGGTCGAACAAACGAGGCAGATGTTCAGGCGCGATATCCGCCCCCGGGTTCTCGACACTGACGCTCAGATGCCCCTGCGCTGACGCGAGCCGGACCCAGACCGTATTGCCTGGCGCGGTATGGCGTATTGCATTCGCCAGCAGATTGCTCAATGCCCGCCGCAACATCAGTCGATCGCCGGTCAACGGCGGTACCTGCGGCTGGCGCAGGTCTTCCAGCGCCAGCGTGACGCCACGTTCTTCCGCCCAGGCATCGAAATAATCGAACAGCGCCCGTGTCTCGCCGCTCAGGTCAATCTCGCCCTGCCCGGGTTGCAGCAAGCCATTGTCGGCCTGGGCGAGAAACAACATGTCGGCAATCATCTGCGCCATGCGTTCGTATTCCTCCAGGCTGGAATAGAGGATTTCACGATATTGCTCACCGCCTGCATCACCCTCGCGGGCGCCGTTCAGCGCCACCTGGGTCTGGGTCATCAGATTGCTGATCGGCGTGCGCAACTCATGCGCGATGTCGGAAGAAAACTCGTTCAAGCGCCGGAAACTGTCCTCCAGCCGCGCCAGCATCGCATTGAATGCCGCCACCAGTGTCTCGATTTCGGCCGGCACCTGGCTTTCCGGCAGACGTTCGCTGAGGCGACTGGCCTCGATCTGCGCCGCCATCGCCACCACCCGACGCAACGGGCGCAGACCGGCGCGGGTGGCGACCCAGCCCAGACCCGCAGTCAGCAATGCGGCCAGCGCGGTCAGCATGACCAACGTGCGACGGAAGTTGCGCATGAAAGCTTCGTGATGGCTGATGTCTTGCGCAATGGCGATGCTGAAGGGCGGCGCATGCGCCGTTTTCAAACCGACCAGAACACCCCGATAGGCATGCCGAGCGTCGTCCCAGGCCAGCCATTGCAGCGTATCGCCGGCACGCTGTTGCGGGAATCGCACGCTGCCGGAAGTAAACCAGACGCTGCCATCCGCAGCGAAAACCGAGACCTGCAAATGATGATGCCCGACCAGTGCATTTTCCAGTTGCGCCGGCACCGCAGCCAGCGCGGCGGCGGACGGCGCACTGTCGATCAGGTTGCGCACCAGGCTCAATTTGCCCTCGATCTCATGCCGATCCATCTCGATGAAGTGATTCTCTACCGCGCGTTCCACCACCCAGCCCAGGCCAAGCAGCACGCTGACTGCGCTGGCGGCAAACAGCAGCGACAGACGCGCCGTCAACGAAAGCGAGTTCAGGTTCAAGTTCGAACTCAAATTCATGTCGGTTGTGCTGCCGGCGCTTCCAGCCGATACCCCATGCCGCGCACGGTCTGGATCAGCTTCGGCTCGAAACCGTCATCGACCTTGGCGCGCAGGCGGCGCACCGCCACCTCGACCACATTGGTATCGCTGTCGAAGTTCATGTCCCACACCTGGGAAGCAATCAATGTGCGCGGCAACACTTCACCCTGGCGGCGCAGCAGCAACTCCAGCAAGGCAAATTCCTTGGCGGTCAGGTCGATCCGTTTACCGGCACGTAAGGCGCGGCGGCTGAGCAGATCGAGCTCCAGATCGGCCACCTTCAACAGGGTCGGCTCGATACTGCTCTTGCCGCGCCGCAGCAGGCTGCGCACCCGCGCCAGCAGTTCAATGAATGCGAACGGTTTGACCAGATAATCGTCGGCGCCGAGTTCGAGCCCCTTGACCCGGTCGGCGACCTGATCACGCGCGGTGAGAAACAGCACCGGCATGCTCATGCCGGCGCGCCGCACGCCTTCCAGCACTTGCCAGCCATCCAGGCCGGGCAACATGACATCGAGGATCAGCAGGTCATAAGCCTGCTTGCCTGCCTCGATGGTGCAGGCCAGATGCAGCCCATCCCAACCGTCGCGCGCCAGGTCGACGACCATGCCGGCTTCGGTCAGGCCTTGTTTCAGGTAATCGCCCGTTTTGGGCTCGTCTTCGACGATCAATATTTTCATTACAGATTTGAATGGCGTTTATTAGCCAGATACCACCGTCATTCCCGCGAATGCGGGAATCCAGTGGTTTTTACCCCGCCTGGATTCCCGCATTCGCGGGAATGACGAGTGCGTATGTTTCAGTCGCATTGCGCTTAAGAAAGTGGCATTCATTACAGATTTGTAATCCTGCGGTCAGGCTTGCGTTGGCATGCAGACCGCAGGATGGCAGGCATGAAACCCGGATACAAGTCACGCTGCCTGCTCGTCTATGTCTGCATGGGTGCGTTGTTCAGCCTGCCCGCCCTGGCTGAACGGCCTCAAACCGCTTTGGCCAATGTGTTGACTGACGCGCTGGAACAAGCCTGGGCAAGGCATCCGCAAGCCAACGCACTCGAAGCCCGCACCGGCGAGGCCGCTGCACGCAGCGAAATTGCGCGTGGACTGACGCCCGGCCCGGCCGCGCTTTCGCTGGGCCTGCTGGATGACCGGATCGGCAGCCGGCACGGCAAACAGGAATGGGAAGTCGAGCTCGCAACGCCGCTCTGGCTGCCCGGACAGAAGGCCGCGCTGGCCGGCGAAGCGGCGCGATTGGCGGAACAGGTCGAGGCAAAACGCGCCGCATTGCGACTGGAACTGGCCGGCGAATTGCGCGCCGCCGCCTGGGCTTTGACCACCGCGCGGCAGACGTGGGAACTAGCGCAGCGCCGGCTGGCCAGCGCACGCGCGCTGGAGAACGATGTGCTGCGCCGCTATCGCACCGGCGATCTGGCCCGGATCGATGCCAATCTGGCGCGCAGTGAAACCTTGTCGGCCCAGACCGACAGTCTGCAAGCCGATGCGGCCTTGCACCAGGCGGAACGCATCTGGCGCAATCTGACCGGCATGGCGGCGCCAGCCCGAATCGAGGCGGAGATGCTGCCCACACCACCCGAACCATCCGCCAAGGATGCGTCGATCGACGGCTCTATGGTCCAGCATCCCGAGTTGGCTGCTGCGCTGAATGCGGAACAGATCGCCCAGGCCCGCCTCAAACTGGCCGGGACAACGCGCCGCGATGCGCCCGAAATCGGCCTGCGCCTGCAGCGTGAACGCGGCGATAGGAGCGAAGCCTTCGGCCATGCCATCGGCATCCAGTTGACCCTGCCGTTTTCGTCCGGCCCGCGTCTGCGCCACGAAACTGCCGCTGCCCGAGCCGACCTGCTGCAGGCCACGGCGGAACAGGCACTGACGCGGCAACGCCTCGACCTTGGCGTGGCGCAGGCGCGGCATGAACTGGCATTGATCGAGCAACAAGGAGAAATAGCCAGCATTCAGCGTGGACTCACCGCCGACACACTGGCGCTGGCTGAAACCGCTTTCCGTCTCGGGGAATCCGATCTGGCTGGCTTGCTGCGTGCGCGCGCCGCCGCCTTCGAAGCGGAAGCCCGGCTCAGCCGCCAGACCGCAGCGCGCGGCCAGGCGATATCGCAACTCAAGCAAGCACTCGGACAGATGCCATGATTTCTCGCCAATTTTCCCCGGCCTGGGTTTACTTGCCGCTGGCTTTGTTGATGGTCATGTTGCTGACCTCGCCGGCATGGTCGCATGGCGGTGAAGAGCATAGCCATGCCGACGACCCCTCACCCGCAACCGCCTCTGCCATCTCCTCACCGCAGCCCCGAACCAGCGCACAAAGCGAGGAATTCGAACTGGTTGCGGTGCTGGCCGAGCAGAAACTGACCCTTTATCTGGATCAATACGCCAGCAATGCGCCGGTGGTCGATGCCCGGATTGAGCTTGAAAGCGGCGCTTTCAAAGCCATCGCCGAACAGATCGAACCCGGCGTCTATCGCCTGCCCGGCGAAGCCTTTGCCAAACCGGGAAAGTACCCGCTGCTGTTCTCGCTGCAGACCACCGATTCCGCCGACCTGCTGACCGCTACGCTGGAAGTCGTGCAACCGGCTGCTGAAACGGCACAACCGGATACCAACGCGCCGGATCAGCGCATTGTCTGGGGTGCTGCGTCGTTACTGCTTCTGGCCGGAATCGGCTTCGTTCTGCTGCGGAGGCGAAAATGAACCACGCAACTTGCGCTTTAGCGTCTTGCTTGCTGTTGTATGCGTTGTTTTCCGGCCAAGTTGCGGCTCACGGTGGCGAGGACCACAGCCACGACGAAGACACTGCTCCGGTGAATGTCGCCGCCGCGTCCAACAGCCCGCAGCGACTTGCCGATGGCAGCCTGTTCATCCCGAAACCGGTGCAGCGCAAGTTGGGTCTTCGCACCCAGCTCGCGCAAACGACAGCGCTGGCGAGCAGTTTCGTCCTGAATGGCAAAGTGGTCGCCGATCCGAATGCCAGCGGCCGCGTCCAGGCGATTCAGCCGGGCCGCATCGAAGCCGGGCCGAAGGGATTACCAATGTTGGGCCAACAAGTTGCCAAAGGCGAAGTGCTGGCCTGGCTGCGACCGGTGGCCAGCAGCCAGGAACGCGGCGACCAGCAAGCGCTGCTGGCCGATCTCGATGCGCAGACCGCGATTGCCGAGCGCCGGGTGCGCCGGCTCGATCAGCTTGAAGGTGCACTGCCGCAGAAGGACATCGAAGCCGCACGCCTGGAGCTGGTTGCGCTGCAGCAGCGGCGCGCCGCCATCGGCGCCCGCCTGTCTGGCGCAGAACCGTTGCGGGCACCGGTATCCGGTGTGATCAGCGCCGCCCAGGCGGTCGCCGGCCAGGTGGTGGATGCACGCGAAGTGGTGTTCGAAGTGATTGATCCAAGTCGGCTGATTGTCGAGGCGCAGTCATTCGAGACCGCACCGATCGGACACCTGAGCCAGGCCAGCGCGCAATTTCCCGGCGGCAGCCTGCCATTGCGCTACCTCGGCGCCGCACCGCAGCTGAACCAGCAAGCGATGACCCTGCTGTTCCGCGTTGAAGGTTCGAATTCGGCACTTGCCAATCACCATTTATCCGTTGGGCAACCGGTTTCGGTCATTGCCACCACCGCGCAGCGCAGCAATGGCGTGGCGGTTCCGCTCGGCGCATTGGTCAAGAACGCCGCCGGCGAAAACGTGGTCTGGCTGCATACCGGCGCCGAACGCTTTGCAGCGCGCACGGTGAAATGGTCGCCGCTGGATGGCGAGCGGGTGGCGGTCAGCAGCGGCCTGCGCGATGGCGATCGCATCGTCATCCAGGGCGCCAGCCTGTTGGCGCAGATGCGCTGAACCGGAAGCA
>CAZUSF010000162.1:0-5791 GCA_964623355.1 uncultured Thiobacillus sp.
AAGCCGCGCTGACCGAAGCCAAGATGGGCGTGGTTTCCGAAGTCGATGTCCAGGCCATCATGAAGGCCAAGATCAATCATGAAATTCCGCCCTATCGTTTGCTTGGCGTCTGCGCGCCAGGTATCGCGAAAGCAGTGATCGAAGCCGACCCCGATGCGGGTGCCCTGCTGCCGTGCGGCTGCTGTGTTTACGAAACCTCGCCCGGCAACACCCGGATTGCACTGCAAGATCCAGGCGTCATCGCCAGGATGGCCGATAATGCCGCGATCACCGCCGCGATGACCACCGCGCAAGGCCACCTGGCTGGCGTCATCGCAAAATTGAAAGCCTGATTTCATCATCCCATCATCCTCAAGGAGCCCGACATGCGCCACATCTTGCTCAGCCTAGTATTCGCCGTGTTTGCACTCAACGCCCATGCTGTCGACCCGGCATCCCTGTCAAAGGAAAAGGTCACCAAGCTGGGCCTTTACCTTGAAGCGAAGGAAATTCCTGCCTTCATCGAAAAGCATGGCAAGGACAAGGTGCTGTTCCTTGATCTGCGCACACCGGAAGAAATGCTCTTTGTCGGCGCGCCAGATGGCATCGATGGCCTGGTGCCTTTCGGCATCATGTATTACGACAAATGGGACGAGAAAAAGAGCACCTATGTGCGCAATCCGAATCCCGACTTCCTGTCGCAGTTCGAACTGCGCGCGATGGACAAGGGCAGCGAAAAAACCGACCCGATCCTGCTGATCTGCCGTTCCGGCGACCGTAGCGCGCTGGGTGCTGACTTTCTGGCTCGTCACGGCTATACAAATATATGGTCGGTGGTCGATGGCTTTGAAGGTGACACGGCAAAGGATGGCCCGAACAAGGGCAAACGTACTGTGAATGGCTGGAAGAACAGCGGCCTGCCATGGAGTTATAAACTGGACAAGGAGAAAGTCCACTTCACCAAGTAAGTCCCGTCAAGACGTTCATCAAACAAGGAGACACACCATGCAACCTCGTTTTCTGACTCTCGCAACCCTGCCCCTGTTTTTGCTGGCCGGCTGTGCAAGCACCCCAGACACCAGCAATCTGGTGGCTGAATCGCGGCAAACCGCCGGTGGTCTGATCCAGACCCTGGGCGGCGAACTTAAGGCCGCGATGACTGCGGGCGGCCCGGCGCAAGCCATTGGCGTGTGCAAGGACCGGGCGCCGAAGATCGCGGCTGAAGCCGCGCAACGGACCGGCATGCAGATCAAGCGTGTCAGCCTGAAGAACCGCAATCCGAAGGGCGTGCCTGATGCCTGGGAGACCGAAGCGCTGGCCAGTCTGGAAAAGCGGCTGGCAGCTGGCGAAAAACCTGAAACACTCGATTTGCATGGTGTGGTGAACACGCCTGACGGCAAGGTCTTCCGCTATGCCAAGGCGCTGGTGACTCAGCCCGCCTGCCTGAGTTGCCATGGCGCGGCGGAGAATCTTTCGCCCGAGGTCAAAGCCAAGCTGGCCACCGACTATCCGAACGACAAAGCCACCGGTTACTCGGCGGGCATGATTCGCGGCGTGTTGTCGATCAAGAAAGCGCTTTAACCATCCCGGGGGTTAACCTTTCCAGGCGCTAAGGAGACTCTGATTAATTCGACATTCCCGCGAATGCGGGAATCCATTTCCTTGATTTAATTGGGTTCCGCATTCGCGGGAACGACCAAGCCGAATAATTCAGCGATTCCTTAACTTCCCCCTTAGCGACGGCTTCAATTCACTTGAAGCCGCTTTCACATCTCTTTTTGTACTGTCTTACCAATGACCGAAGCGGTATCGCCACAAATACAACATTCCCGCCTGCAACATTTTCCGGTTGCCTGGTTTGCCATGATCATGGGCCTGACCGGACTGACGCTGGCTTGGCATAAGGCAGAAGGCATTCTGAATCTGAGCATCGCCCCAAGCCCTTGGCTGTTGCTGCTGGCGACCACGCTGTTTGTATTTTTGGCGGCGGTTTATGCGGCCAAGGTGATCAAATTCAAGGCAGCGACGAGCAAGGAATGGGCGCATCCGATCAAGATGAATTTTGTCCCGGCGGTGAGTATTTCATTGATTCTGCTCTCCATCGCCTGGTTACCGATCAGCGCGCCATACTCGAAGCTGCTCTGGACGGCTGGCGTGGTGTTGCACCTGATGCTGACCCTGTACGTCTTGACCCAGTGGATGCATCACAGCAAGTTTGAGATTGTTCACCTCAACCCGGCCTGGTTCATTCCCGTGGTTGGCAATATTCTGGTGCCGATTGCCGGGGTCGAACATGCCCCGATTGAAGTGTCCTGGTTCTTCTTCAGCATCGGCGTCATTTTCTGGCCAGTCCTGCTGACCATCATCATGTATCGCGTCATCTTTCACGCCAGCATGCCGGAACGTTTGATGCCGACGCTGTTCATCCTGATCGCGCCGCCTGCAGTCGGGTTCATTTCCTACCTCAAGCTGACCGGTGAAGTGGATGCCTTCGCACAGTTGCTTTATCACTCGGCGCTGTTCTTCACCCTGCTGCTGTTCATCCAGGTTCGGCACTTCGCCAGCCTGAAATTCTTCCTGTCCTGGTGGGCCTATTCCTTCCCGCTGACGGCTATCACCATTGCCAGTTTCCTGATGTACGAACAAAGCGGAAACATTCTGTTTCTGCGCATTGCCGGTGTCCTGCTCGGTATTGCCAGCGTAGTCATCGTCAGCCTGCTCGGCCGTACTTTACTGGCCGTGAAACGCAAGGAAATCTGCCTCGAAGAATGAAATCAGGCGGGCGCGCAGATCACCGCGTCGCCCTCGTTGATTTTTCCTCCGACCAGAATCCGCGCGTTCATGCCGCCATGGCCGCGCATGGCGTTGTAACCACCGGGGCCGAGCAGTTCTTCCATGCGTGAACACGGCGCGCAGGCGCCGGTGATTTCAAGCACGACGTGTTCGCCAATGCGCAGACGCATTGATACATCCTTGAACAACGCGCGTGCGGCCAGCAGGTTGAGGCCGGAAACCACCAGATTGCGGCGTAACCAGGCGGCATCGACTTCGGGCCTCCCCGCCAGCGCGGCAATCACCGGCAAGTGTTCAGCCTGAATCAGCGTCACCTGGCGTTTACCGCCTTCCGGCCGCATCGGCGTGCGGCTGGCGGTGTGATCGCCTTGCAGGCCTTGTCCGGCGAAGGCCAGCGCGCTGACCACCCGTTCCACGGGGGCGCGACGTTGCGGACGCAGATAAATCGCTTCGATACGGCCGGGTCGGGGAAAGCGGCCGGCAAGCTGGCGCAGTGAACCGGGTTCGCTTTCCGGCATCCTGCTTAGCCGAATAACACCAGGCCCCAGATCACCAGCACATTGATCAGGGAAATCAGCACGGCGGCGCTGCCGATATCCTTTGCCCGCTTGGCCAGTGCATGGTTTTCCAGCGAAATGCGATCCACCGTGGCTTCGATCGCGGAGTTGACCAGCTCAACGATCAACACCAGCAAGACGCTGGCGATCATCAAGGCGCGTTCAAGCGGCAGCTCGGCGAGGAAAAAGGCCAATGGGATGAGCAGCATCGCCAGCAGGCTTTCCTGTCGGAAGGCATCTTCGTGTTTCCAGGCTGCACGAAAACCTTCCAGCGAATAGAAGAAAGCGTTCCAGACCCGCTTGAGGCCGGTTTTGCCCTTGTGAGGGCTTTCCTTCAGCGAGCTTTCTACTGGCGCGTTCACGCCGCTTTCCAGACCAGATCAAGTTCACGCGCCGCTTTGACGTCATCCAGACGACGCGACGGCAGTTTGTGCGGTGCGGTTTTGACCAGATCAGGCTGGCTTTCGGCTTCCCGCTTGACCGCAAGCATCGCCTGCACAAAAGCATCCAGCGTTTCCTTGCTCTCGGTTTCGGTCGGCTCGATCAGCAGACATTCCGGTACCAGCATCGGGAAATAAGTGGTTGGTGCATGGAAGCCGTAATCGAGCAGACGCTTGGCGAAATCCATCGCGGAAATGCCGGTCTCGTCTTTCAGTTTCTTCAGCGTGACAATGAATTCATGACTGGCGCGACGCTCCGGAAAGGCCAGTTCAAAACCGGCTCTTTTCAGCTCCGCCGCGAGGTAATTGGCGTTCAGCGCAGCGAATTCGGCCACCCGCTGCATGCCGCGTCCGCCCAGCATGCGAGCGTAGACATAGGCGCGCAGCAGCACCCCCATGTTGCCGCCGAAGGCGCTCATGCGGCCAATGCTTTGCGGTACATCGGTCTCGACCGCCCAGCGATAAAAATCACGCTCGTTGATGACGTAAGGAATCGGCAAAAACGGTATCAGACGTTCCGATACGCCGACCGGACCGGCGCCCGGGCCACCGCCGCCGTGCGGCGTCGAGAAGGTCTTGTGCAAATTCATGTGGATGACGTCGAACCCCATGTCGCCCGGCCGCACGCGGCCAAGAATCGCGTTCAGGTTGGCGCCGTCGTAATAGGTCAGGCCGCCGGCTTCGTGGACGATCTTCTGGATTTCGACAATGGTTTTTTCGAACACGCCCAGCGTCGACGGATTGGTCAACATCAGGCCGGCAGTCTGCGGACCGACCGCCGCCTTCAGCGCATCCAGATCGACGTTGCCCTGGCGGTCGGTGGGAATTTCCTTCACCACGTAGCCGCACATCGTCGCGGTGGCCGGGTTGGTGCCGTGCGCAGCATCCGGCACGATGATTTCGCGCCGCGCCATGTCGCCGCGCGCGTCGTGATAAGCACGGATCATCGCCACGCCGGCGAATTCGCCATGCGCACCTGCCATCGGCGCCATGCTCACCGCTGCCATGCCGGTGACTTCCTTCAGCATTTCCTGCAACTCGAACATGCTGAGCAGGAAGCCCTGCCCGGTCGATTCATCCGCCAGCGGATGCCGGCCGAGGAACTGCGGCAGCATGGCTAGCGAATTACAGGCGCGCGGGTTGTATTTCATCGTGCACGAACCCAGCGGATAGAACTGGGTGTCGATGCTGAAATTCTTCTGGCTCAAGCCGGTGTAGTGGCGCACCACATCGAGTTCAGACGTTTCCGGCAGCAGCGGCGCCGATTGACGCAACTGATCAGCCGGCAAATCGTCGGCGAGGGGTGCGTTGTAAGGCGCCTGGGCGTGGGCGCGTCGACCGGGATGAGCGTGTTCGAAGATGAGCATGGGATCGCGATAAGGAACTACATAAGAACTGTAGAAGGTTGGGCACGCTGCGCTTTGCCCAACCTACGAATGAATTAGACCGGTTCGCCCTTGGCAGCGGCCAACGCGGCTTCGTAGTTGGGTTCCTGTTTGATCTCGGGCACCAGTTCGGAATACACCACCTTGTCGTTTTCGTTCAACACCACGACAGCGCGGGCAGTCAGGCCGGACAGCGGCGGGTCCATGATCATGACGCCATAGTCCTTGTGAAAATCACGGCCGCGCAGGGTGGACAGCGTAACGACGTTTTTCAGGCCTTCGGTGGCGCAGGCGCGGTTCTGCGCAAACGGCAGATCGGCCGAAATGACCAGCACCACGGTATTGGGGATGCTGGCGGCCAGTTCGTTGAACTTGCGCGCGGAAGTCAGGCAGACCGGGGTATCCAGGCTGGGCACAATGTTGAGAATCTTGCGCTTGCCCCAGAAGGAGGACAGCGAAACGTCCTTCAGATCCTTGTCGACCAGCATGAAGGAATGCGCGGAATCGCCAGAGCGCGGGAAGTTGCCGCCAACCGAGATGGGTTCGCCGCCAAGAGTAACTGTTGCCATGTGATGTCTCCTTTGTGGGGGTTGAACTACTTGTAAGCGCAAGGCGGCACGCCGGGCTCGCGCCCGTT
>CAZUSF010000163.1:0-5729 GCA_964623355.1 uncultured Thiobacillus sp.
GCTTCCCGGCGGAACAGGGCGCGCCGAGTCTGCATTGATGCAGTGTTGTGGTTGACCGGACTGTAGGTGCGAATTTATTCGCATAATCAAACGCTTGCGTGCGAATGAATTCGCACCTGCATCAGCACAGTGGGTCGGGTTAGGTGCGTCTTTTTGCGCCGTAACCCGACTTCACCGCGGCCATGTTGGGTTACGCCGGCAAAAGGACGTCGGCTAACCCAACCTACGCCCTGCTGCAATCGTTGTAGGAGTCCCGCTTGCGGGCCGAAGCGCCCGCTAGGGCGCAATGGTGGAACCTCCGCCCGGGCGAGCGTTTGCCCTTTGCGGCTGCCGCCGCTTCGGCCCGCAAGCGGGACTCCTACGGCTGCGCGTTACCCACTACGAATCACACAGAGCCTTTTTTCTTTGGCGGAGAAACCCACGTCAGCGTTGTTGACATTAATAAACTCAAGTTTCTCCGGTAAATGACGATGTACCGAAAATCGTATTTATTGAACAAGTGGGATTTCGCGCATATCGCGGGGTTGCTGGCATCACCGCCTTGAGTCTTGCCGAATCACCACTTGTCAGAGGAGTCATGATGGATCGCAGGTTGATGCTGAAGTATTTGGCTGGATCGGCCATGCTTGCCGGGTTTAGAGCCCATGCCGCGCCGGATGCGGTCAGCACGATCATCCGGATCAACATTCCCGGTCCCAACATGTTGCCTTATTTGCCGATCGAGTTGATTCCTCGCCTGGGCCTTGATAAGGCCTTGGGCGCTCAGCTGGCGATTCGTTACATGCCGAGCGGTGTGCTTGCGCTGGACGACGCGGTTGCCGGGAACGGCGATTTCGCGGGCGTGGGGTTTTCCGTGCTGCCGAATTTCGTTGCCAAGGGCAAGTCGGTCGCTGCGGTTGCAACCCTCAGTAGCGGGGTTCCCCCCTATTCGATCCTGATTCGTCCCGATCTGGTGAAAACCGTGCGTGAAGTGCGTCACCTCAAGGGACGGAGCATAGGTATCCCGTTGGGCAGCCTGACCTCGAAAACCTATTTGCAGACGATGATGGAACTCTGGTTGAGCGCGCATGGTGTGCGACGCACGGATGTCCGTTGGGTGCAGACCAATCAGAATCTGGACGGAATGTATGGTGCTCTGGCCAGTGGCGTGGTGGATGCCGTGTTCTGCGAGGAACCGCTGGCCGGGACACTGGTGCGCAAGAAAGTGGGCAGGCGGCTGGCCAGCCTGAATGAACCGCGCGCACCGGGACGCGAGTCCTGGGCGAAGCACTTGCGCGCGGTGCTGGCCGCTCCACGAGAAATCATCGACATTCATCCGCGACGGGTCGAGTTGATGGTGGGTATGTTGCAGCGCAGCCTGAGATGGATACACAAACACAAAGCGGCAGAGATCGTGGCGAAACTCGGCATCCAGGACGCCGAGTTGTCGCTTGATCTGGCGGACCCGCTCAAGAATATGTCTGATCTCTACAGTCTGGATGGGCGTTTCAAACCTGCCGAACTTGAATCAACTCAGGCCTTTATTGTCGCTTCGGGCGCCCCGCTGCCTGCCGGTGTGACAATGCGGAGCCTGATTGCCGACCAGTGGGTCAATCGATGAGCGCGAACGGATGATCCGCAGCCTGTTGCGTCGCTGGAATTTTCTGCGTTGGCCAGCCCGGTTGCGCGGGCAGGCTTATTCCCACCTGGCGCTGGTTCTGTTGATCGCGACCGGCGGCATCCTGTTGATCGGCACTGTTTCCTTCAACACAATCAATGAACGCGATATCAAGCAGCGTGAAGTGCAGTTGCGTGAACACTATCTGTCAGTGCTGCCCCGCCTGGAATCATCGTGGCATACCGCTGCCGTGCTGATGCGCTCTCGCATCGAATTCCTGCGCATCCTGGAAGAGCCGGCCGAGACCGGCTTCCCCAAGCTGACTGCCTTTCTCAACGCGCAGTGGACCCTCAGCGAATTTTCCAACCTGGTTGTGCTGGACAGCGATAACCAGGTGATTTATCACCATGGATCGGAATCCCTCGCCTTGCAGAATCTGGTTGGCGATCAGGTTAACTGGATCTATGCACAGGAATTTCGTCAGCTTTATCGGGTATTTCAGGTGTCTATCTGGTTGGGCGCACGCGGCGAGGGGCGTCTTCTGATGTTCAAGTCTTTGTCCAACGGCATGTTGCGTGACCTGGTCATTCCACAGACTCACCTGCAGTTGTGGTATCTCGATCAACAAGTCGGCCAGTCGCATGATGTTCCTGTCACGGCAGGGGTCTCCACTTTGCAGATGCGAATTCCCTGGCCGCTGATCGGCAGCGGCCAGGCGCCGGTCATGGTTGTCCAGCGTGAACTGACCGATTTGTTGCCTTACTCCAGCTTCATCATTCGCCCGATTGCCGTCATCGCTTTCATTGCCGTGCTGTTGTGGTTGGGCTTGG
This sequence comes from uncultured Thiobacillus sp., assembly GCA_964623355.1. Classification (GTDB taxonomy): domain Bacteria; phylum Pseudomonadota; class Gammaproteobacteria; order Burkholderiales; family Thiobacillaceae; genus PFJX01. The sequence continues at coordinate 2,428 of CAZUSF010000163.1, forward strand.
GGCGCTGGCTGGCCCAAACCGCGCAGCGCATCGAGGGGCTGGGCAAGAGCGCGAGCCTGTTCGCAGCGGGGACTCGCACGGCTTCGCTGGCCGACGAACTGGCTTTGGCGCGCCGCCAGGCGGATGAAATCGGTGAGACCGCACAAGCCTTCGTACAGATGGCCGAGGTTGTCGAAAAACGCGATCTGGAACAACAGAGTTACCTGGAAACCTTGTCCTTGCTGGAAGAAGCGGTCATCGAGCTGGACCAGGCCGGCGTGGTTTTGCGTGCCAGTCCCGGCTGGGGAAAACTGACCCACTGCGATGCAAATATCGGCCGGGCAATCTTTGAAAGCGTGCATCCCCAGGATGTCGAAATGCTGCAAGCCCAGTTCACCGCATTGTGCGATGGCGAGAAGCATCAGGTGACCTTGCGTTTACGTCTGCGCCCCGAGTCGGTGAACGTGCAGCACGATGTCTGGATCGAGTGTCGTCTGCTTAGCCACCGGGATACGAATAGCCAGGTAACGGGTATGCGTGGCGTGCTGCGCGACATCACACAAACCTATCTGCACGAAAAGCAGATTACCCACATGGCTTTGCACGATGCATTGACCAGCCTGCCCAACCGGATCCTGCTGGAGGATCGCATCAAGATCGCGTTGCGGCTGGCGGGGCGCAACGGGCAGTTGGTCGGCGTCTGTTTCATCGATCTCGATCACTTCAAGGTGGTCAACGACTCCCTCGGGCACAAGGTGGGCGATCGGTTGCTGATCGCATTTGCGGAGCGTTTGCGGGGCGAATTGCGGATTGGCGACACATTGGCGCGTTGGGGCGGCGATGAGTTCGTCCTGTTGCTGCCGGACATGGGGTCTGAAGCGGATATTCGCCAGGTTGCCGACAAGGTGGTCCGGGCTCTGCAACAGCCGCTGGATCTCGATGGCAGCGAAACGCGCGTCACCTTCAGCATGGGTGCGGCGGTGTTTCCGAGCGACGGCAGCGAAGTGGAAACCCTGTTTTCGCATGCGGATCGGGCCATGTTTTATGCCAAGGCGCAGGGCCGCAACCAGGTCTGTTTTTTCCAGGACATGGAAAGCAAGGGCTTGGGCAAGAAAGAGCTCTACATCCAGAACCGGCTCACCCAGGCGATCGACCAGGGCAAGATCGAAACCTGGTTCCAGCCCATCGTCGATGCCGGCAGCGGCCGGTGTACGTCAGTCGAGGTGCTGGCGCGCTGGCACGATGAGGAATACGGCTGGATCAGCCCGGTGACGTTCATTCCGATGGCGGAAAACCTGGGCATGATCCGTGAACTCGGCCTGCATATCTTGCAATCCAGCCTGGATGCCGCGCGGGATTGGCAAGCCCAGGGCATATCCGCCCTGCTCGCGGTGAATGTGTCGAAGCGGCAACTGTTTACCCATTCCTTTACCGAACAATTGCTCGAAGCAGTCGCTGCGCGCGGGCTGACCCCTGCGATGGTGGTGCTGGAAGTGACTGAAAGTGTGGCGCTGAGCGATGTGAAAAACGGCGCTGAAAGGGTATCCGAACTGCGGCATGCCGGTTTCCATATCGCCATCGACGATTTCGGCACCGGCTATTCCTCGCTCTCGCAACTGCATGAAATGCAGGCGGATGAACTGAAGATCGATATTTCCTTTGTGCGCCGGCTGGATCAGCCATCCGGCCTCAGCCTGGTTCAGGCGATCATCAACATGGCCAGCCTGTTCGGCATGAAAACCGTGGCGGAGGGGGTCGAGGACAATGCGACTGCGGAAAAATTGCGTAGTCTTGGGGTCAATTGCCTGCAAGGTTATTTCTTTGCCAAACCGATGCCGCGCGCCGAGTTCATGGCCTGGTTGCAGGCGCAACCCGGCCCGCCGGACGGGGTCTGTGAGGCCCGGCAGAACCACACTACGGCACCGGCTTGATGCTGCTCATCACCACGCTCCGAATGTGCCGAAAGAACTGAAAAGTTTTTCAGAAAATTCATTTGTTGCCGAAACATAAACAATTGTTCATTCAGCCTTGATCCGAAGGATCTTCCATGCAGCCCAGTATCTTGCGTAACGTCCTGTTCTCTTTTCTCGGGGCAGGCGTCGTCATGGCATCCATCTTCCCCTTCTATGCCGACTTCTTCGTTGAGTGGAAGGAAGGAATGTTGGTCTGGTTTGTGGTCGGCTGCGTCATCGCCGGTCTGGCCATGGGCGCCATCAACTACCTGGTGATCAACATCGTCCTGATTTCGAAGCTACGGCGCATTTCGCAGGTTTCCAGCGCAATCGCCAATCGCAATCTCACCTTCACCTGCAACATTCAAAGTCAAGACACCATCGGCGAGATCATCCGCAGTTTCAATGACATGGCCGCGACCTTGCGCGAACTGATTTCGCGCACCTCGACGCTGAGCGGCCAGGTGCGCGGCGACAGCGGCGCCATCCATGCCCAGGCGGATCGCATCCATGAACGCGTCGAGCAGATGAACGTCAACGCAAGTGAAATTGGCTCCGCAGTGCGGTATCTGGATGCGGCCATCGGCGACATTTCCGCGCACACCATGAGCGCATCGAAACAGGCCAGAGAGGCGGGACAGATCGCCCACGCGGGCGTCGACGTGGCCAAGGAAAGCCTGGTCGGCATGGAGCGCATCCACACCACCGTCAACGAAGCCACCGCCTTTGTCGAGAAGCTGGGGCGCAGTTCCCAGGAGGTGGGGGCGATTGTCGCCGTGATCAAGGAGATCGCCGACCAGACCAACCTGCTGGCGCTGAATGCCGCCATCGAAGCCGCTCGCGCCGGGGAACAGGGTCGCGGCTTCGCCGTGGTGGCGGACGAAGTGCGCAAACTGGCCGAGAAGACTGCCCAGGCCACCAGCGAAATCAGCCAGATGATCCAGAACATCCAGTCCGAAACCCGCCAGGCCACCGATGCCATCAGCCAGGGCATGAAAGAGGCCTCTGCCGGCGTCGGCCATGCCCGCAACGCCGGCGAAGCCCTGGCCCGCATCGAGGGGAGCGTGGCCGAGGTCGCCGCGCAGGTCGAAGTCATCGCCGGTGCCGCAGGCAAACAGCGGGAATCGGTCGAGTTGGTGCGGGGCAGCGTCCAGGCCATCGAAAACCTGAACGGTGCAATCCTGGATGACACCGTGAAAGGCGTTGCCCTGGCCTCGACGCTGACCGACAGCGCCAACTCGCTGGACGAAGCGGTCAAGTCGTTCCGCTTGCAGTGATCTTCGTCGTGGCCGCATCTGCCCACTGCCCCCCATCGGCGACGCGAAATCTCCGACTTACTCTCCAGTTATCCGAAGGCTCGTAGGGGTTAAC
>CAZUSF010000164.1:0-5679 GCA_964623355.1 uncultured Thiobacillus sp.
ATCCGCAAATCATGCTGCGCTGGATGATGATCGGAAGCGATCCTGCTTTCTACAAGGCTATCTATGACCGAATGACCGATAGCGGCAAGTTGCGTCGCTGGGGGATTGATCCGGTTTCGAATAAAGTGTCTGCCGCGCGTGATACGTCGAATGCGCGTGACAAGGATTGGCTGCATTTGCCCACGCAACAGGCAACCGGCAATCCCTGGCTATTGAATACGGCGAATTACCGTTACTGATTGTGTAGCTCGTTGACGGCTTCGGGTGTTGAGGCCTCGTGCTTCAGACGCCAGCGCAACCAGACACGAAGCCGCCTGAAGTCAGTCGCAGGCAAGCTGTCGGGCAATACCACCAGATTGCGGTATCGACGCTGATTGGCGTATCCCAGGCGCAAGACAACACAAAACGGCAAAACCACGCTGCTGTTTGCCATTCGCGTTGGCTGCCATTTCCCTTCCCACCAGACCATCAATTTGCCCTCTTCATCTCCGCGCAAACGGAAACTGGAGCGCGGGCGAAAGTGAAGCAACAGGCTGAACGTCAACAAAACCGCACCTGACCATTGTGAGACAGGCGGCAGCGCGGCGAGAAACAGGGCGCTGACGCCAGCTATATGGGCGGTAATCAGAAATAAGCGCAATTGCCGCGAACCACCAATTTCAACCACCAGCGGCAGCGGGAATTTGGCTGGATGCATGTTTGGCGGATCAAACCGACTCTATTTAAGCCCCGCTCTTTTCAGCAAGGCTTCAACGTATCTGGCCGGGATGGCGTAAGTGATGCCGCTGGGGTCACGAATGACATTCTCTTTTGCGCCTTTGACGAAAACCGAGTTGATCACGCCGATCACCTCGCCGGTGTCGCCGTCATACAGCGGACTGCCGCTATTTCCTGGATAGGCGGTGGCATCGAGTTGAAACATCAGAAAAGGATTGTCGGCGCGCTTGATCAGTTTTGCGGTCAGATTACGGGCGCCCGGCGGCGGACTGTAAACCGGCGCGATGGCGGCAAGTCCGGCACGATGCGTGGCGGGGTAGAGTCCGAGTACGGCACCGATCGGGAAGCCGGTGAAGAAATACATTTGCCCCTCGCGGGCGGCATCTGAATTCGCCAGTTGCAAGGCTGACAAGGCTTCGCCTTCGATCTTCAGCAGCAGCAGGTCATGCTCGGGATCACTGATGACCTTCTCTGCCTTGCGCACGATGACGCCATTCGGCGTGCGCAGGAATACCGCTAGCGATTCGCCTTTTTCATCTTCGACCAGTGTCGGCGCGACATGCGCGTTAGTGATGACATGCCGGCCATCGGCAACGACAAATCCGGTGCCCATCAGCTTGATGCGCGGACTGCGCAAGGGGTGCACGGTGCCGATGCCGGCAATCGAGGCTTTGATGCGCGGCAGAATATCGCTGATCTCTGCCCGAGCAGGTGCAGAAATTGTGCTCAATGCAAGTAACAGCGCTGCCGTTATATGCAAAGCGGGTTTGATGGGCATAGTCCGGCTCCCTAAGTTGCGGCCACACTTATGTATGGCGGTGTCATGCTACAGGCAGGCAAATGCTTGGGTAGAATGTTTGTTTGATCGATTCACTTTTCGTTCCTTTTGGGAGAAATCATGACCATAGTTGCAGTCGTTGGTTTGGGCTACGTTGGCCTGCCTCTGGCGGTTGAGTTCGGCAAGAAATTCGAGACCATCGGTTTTGATTTGTCCGAAGGCAAGATTGCCAATTACAAAAATTATTGCGATCCAACCGGCGAAGTCAGCACAGCAGATCTGAAGGCCGCGACCCGACTCAGCGTCAGCACCGATCCGAGCTCGATTTCGAAAGCCGATTTCATCATCATCGCCGTGCCTACCCCGGTCGATGAGGCACATATTCCTGATTTCTCGCCGCTGGTCGGTTCCTCCACCACGGTCGGCAAGCACATGAAGAAGGGTGCCACCGTGGTGTATGAATCCACGGTCTACCCGGGGGCGACGGAAGAAGTCTGTATCCCGTTGCTGGAGCAGCACTCCGGCATGAAATGGAAGCAGGATTTCCATGTTGGCTACTCGCCGGAGCGGGTCAACCCGGGCGACAAGGAACGCACCATCACCAAGATCGTGAAAGTGGTGTCCGGTGATGATGGTCCGACTTCCGAAGCGGTGGCTGAACTGTATGCCTCGGTGATCGTTGCCGGCGTGCATCGCGCCAGCTCGATCAAAGTGGCTGAAGCCGCAAAAGTCATCGAAAACACCCAGCGCGACCTGAACATCGCGCTGATGAACGAGTTGGCGTTGATCTTCGACCGCCTCGGCATCGACACCTTGGAAGTGTTGCAGGCCGCCGGCACCAAGTGGAATTTCCTGCCCTTCCGTCCCGGCCTGGTCGGCGGCCATTGCATCGGCGTCGATCCGTATTACCTGACCCACAAAGCCGAAATGCTGGGCTATCACCCGCAAGTCATTCTCGCCGGCCGGCGTATCAATGACGGCATGGCGGCTTATGTCGCGCAGCAGACCGTCAAGGGCATGATCAATAACGGCGGTACCGTCAAGGGTGCCAAAGTCATCGTGCTGGGCCTGACGTTCAAGGAAAACTGCCCGGATCTGCGCAATTCGAAGGTGGCCGATCTGGTCAAGGAGCTGAAGGACTTTGGCTGCGATGTCCTGGTGCATGACCCGATCGCCGAATCACCGGAAGCGGAACATGAATACGGCATCAGCCTGACGCCCTGGGATCAGCTGCCGAGCAATGCCGATGCGGTTGTCGCGGCGGTATCGCACAAGGAATATCTGGCCATGTCGCTGGCTGAACTGACCTCGAAATTGCGCCCTGGCGGCGTCTTTACCGATGTCAAATCGGCCTATGATCAGGTCGCGATCAAGGCCGCCGGATTCAAACTCTGGCGTCTCTGATCCCGCTCAAACGGCCATTCCAGCCATGCTGGGATGGCCGTCTTATTCTTCGCCCTGCATAACACTGAATATCCCATGACCGCCTATTCCGAACTCCTCGCCACGTTGCCCAGCCAGCCGAAAACCTGGTTGATTACCGGCGTTGCCGGTTTTATTGGCAGCAATCTGCTGGAGCAGTTGCTCAAGCTGGATCAGAACGTGGTCGGACTCGATAACTTTGCCACTGGCCATCGCTACAACCTGCATCAAATCAGAGATGCAGTGACGCACGAGCAATGGGCGCGGTTCCGCTTCAATGAGGGCGATATCCGTGTCCAGGGCGATTGCCAGGCCGCTTGCGAGGGGGTCGATTACGTCCTGCATCAGGCCGCACTCGGTTCGGTGCCGCGTTCGCTGGAAGATCCGATCACCACCAATGGCAGCAATATCGACGGCTTCCTGAACATGCTGGTGGCGGCACGCGATGCCAAGGTGTCGCGTTTTGTCTATGCCGCTTCCAGCTCCACCTATGGCGACCATCCCGGTTTGCCGAAGGTCGAAGACGTGATTGGCAAACCCTTGTCGCCGTATGCGGTGACCAAGCTGGTGAATGAGCAATACGCGGAAGTTTTCGCGCGTGCGTATGGCTTCAAGACCATCGGTTTGCGCTACTTCAACATTTTTGGCGCGCATCAGGATCCGGAAGGCGCTTACGCCGCGGTGGTGCCGAAATGGACGTCGGCGATGATTCACAACCAGCCGGTGTTCATCAATGGCGATGGCGAAACCAGTCGCGATTTCTGCTACATCGCCAATACCGTACAGGCCAATCTGCTGGCCGCCACGGCACAGCATCCAGACGCCGCGAACCAGGTTTACAACGTCGCGGTGGGCGACCGCACCACATTGAATGACCTGTTTGAAGCGATTCGAGTGGTGCTTGAGCCACGCTTCCCGCACCTGAAAGACTTCAAGCCGACGTATCGTGATTTCCGCGCCGGTGATGTGCGCCATTCCCTGGCCGATATTTCGAAGGCGCGCACGTTGCTGGGTTACGAACCCAGCCATCGCATCCAGGAAGGGCTGGTCGAGGCAATGGACTGGTATGTGAGCGATCTGACGAAGTGATGATCGCGGCGTCGATGCGCTGGTGCATTCGCCGAACAATTCGCCGATGGGCGCAGCGTGCCCTGTTTGTTTCTCTGGTTCTGGCGCCAGCCTTCGCGAGTGCGGAGTTGCCTGCCGAGGTGGCGCAGGCTTTGCAGCAGGCCGGCATCCCGGAGAGCCATGTCGCGGTTCTGGTGCAGGACTTGGGCAACCCTTTGCCGCTCCTGGCGCATGGCGAGTCAATCAGTTTCAATCCCGCCTCGGTGATGAAATTGGTCACCACCCTGGCGGCACTCGATAGCCTGGGGCCGGCGCATACCTTCAAGACGCGCGTCTATCGCGATGGTCCGCTGCTGGATGGTGTTTTGCATGGCAACCTGATTTTTCAGGGCGGTGGCGATCCGGCGCTGACGCTGGAACGGTTCTGGTTGCTATTGCGCGAACTGCGCCATCGTGGCGTGCGCGAAATACGCGGCGATGTCCTGCTCGAGACGCAGTATTACCAGATTGATGCGATTGATCCCGGCGCCTTCGATCAAGCGCCTCTGCGGCCTTACAACGCTCAACCGAGTGCCATGCTGGTCAACTTCAATTTGCTCAATCTGCGTCTGTCGGCAGCGGGGGAAGCGATTGGCGTTCGACTCGAACCCACTCCAGCTGAACAACACCTGAGCCTGGTCAACCAGTTGCAGAGGACGGATGCGCCCTGCAATGGCGCGCGTATGGGGCTCATATCGACCAAAGTCGATACCAGCCTGATCCTGCTCGGGGCTTACCCGAGTGAATGCGGCGAACAGACGATGCCGCTCAATCTGCTGCCGCCGGATGCCACGATCGGGACGATTTTCAATGAACTCTGGCAATCGCTGGGCGGCGAACTGGTCGGCGACGTCAAGCCAGGCGTGCTGGAGCCGTCAGCGCGCTCGCTGCTTGAATTCGAATCGCCACCGCTATCCCATTTGGTGCGCGACATCAACAAGCACAGCAACAACGTCATGGCCAAGATGCTGTTTCTCAATCTGGGCGCGACACGTTTTGATGCCCCCGCGACCTGGGAAAAAGGTGAGCGGGCGATTCGGGCCTGGGTGAGCGAAGCCGGCCTGAGCATGCCGGAACTGGTGCTTGAAAATGGTTCCGGCCTGTCCCGCATCGAGCGGATATCGGCGGCATCCCTGGCGCATATGTTGAGTTATGCTGCGATGCGACCGGTCTATTACGAGTTTGCTGCCAGTCTGCCGGCGGTGGGGCTGGAAGGAACCCAGAAAGGTCGCTTGAATGGATCTGCCGCAGAGGGTGTCGCCTGGCTCAAGTCAGGCAGCTTGAACGGGGCGCGCAATCTTGCCGGCTACCTGCTTGGCCCGAATGGCAGCCGGCGGATTCTGATCATGCTGATCAATCATCCCAAGGCTTCAGCGGGCGCCGAGGCGCAGGCAAAGATGCTGAACTGGTCGATGCAGTGATTGAGTGCAACAGGCTTACTGCCCGCAGATGCCTGACACAGATTGCCGACTAAAAGCAGAAAATATTGAAAATTATCTGGCTACTTATGCACACCTTGATGCTTGACACCGGCTTTTTCTGGCGCTAGCCATCCGAAGAATAGTGTGTTTTCGTAACCATATGATTTTTATATATTATTTTCTTGCCATTTTTTTAGGCCCAACGCATAGAGTCGCGTTGGATAAAGGGTTTTC
>CAZUSF010000165.1:0-3164 GCA_964623355.1 uncultured Thiobacillus sp.
CCAAAGCCTGAAGCCGGCGTTGAGGCTGAGTCAGGTCCAATTGCCGGCGAGAATTCTGGTCAAAATGCAGACCAAAACGCAGGCCAGAATGAGGACTACAACGAATCTGCTGAGCTAGACGATCTGCTGGAAACGCTCGAAGCCCCGGTTGCGGAAGCGAGTGCGCTGCCTTCCGACGAAGTGGACATCGAAGGCCATCGTTTGCCAGCCGAGTTGTTCGAGATATTTACCGATGAAGTCAAGCTCCGGATTGGCGAGCTTGATGCTGCATTGACCGAGATGGCCAGCGGCCAGCGTCCGGCAGCCTGGGAAACGTTCATCCGCGCAGCGCATACTTTGGCCGGCATTTCTCGCACCACCGGCTTCCTGCCGTTGGCCGCGGCGGCGCATGAAGTTGAGCTTTGGGCCCGTCAATGGCCAGACAAAGGCGTCCCGTTGACTGCCAATGTGGTGACGCATGTCACCGCCGCGCTGACGCCGCTGCATGCCTCGGTGCGTGGCATTCTGACCAAGCGCTTCCCGCTGCCGATGCCTCAGGTCGCCGCCGAGTTGGCGCAGACGCTGCTGCAGCCGCAGCCTTTAGCCGAGAGCGAAAGTGAAACGACTGCGGAAGCGTTGCCGATCACTGCGGCAGAGGTTGATCAGGGCCAGTTGCAGGATTCGCAATCCGGGTTCGTGCCCATGCCCGAGCCGGTATCAGCGCCACCGCCAGCGCCGCTTCCCGCGCATGATGAGCTGGATGATCAATTGCTGCCGATCTTCCTGGAAGAAGCGGCCGAGTTGTTGCCACAAGTGGGCGGGATTCTTCGGCAGTGGCGCGCCGAGCCGGAAGACACCGTCGTGCGCGATGCGCTCAAACGAACCCTGCACACCCTGAAAGGTTCCGCCCGGATGGCGGGCGCCATGGTCCTCGGCGAAGCTGTGCATGGCATGGAAACGCAAGTTGTTGAAAGCGGCGATCAGGCCGCGACAACGGCCTTTCTGGATGGACTTGAAACCGAATACGACCACCTCGCCGACCTGGTTGACCGGCTCAAGCCCGACTATGTCGAACCGGAAGCGGCTTTGGCTGAAACCGAGGCTGAAGAGACATCGGATCTGGTCAGCCCGTCGGCTGAGCAGAAAAGACTTGCCGCCGCCGCGCCGATTCCCGCCGCCCGCCTCGATGCCGAGATGCACACCCGGCATTCATTGCGCCTCAAGTCCGACATCATGGACACCTTGCTCAACGAAGCGGGGGAAGTGGCGATTGCCCGGGCGCGCATCGAAAACGTGCTGGCGTCCTACAAACAGACTACGCAGGAACTTGCCGCCAACGTCGATCGCTTGCGGTCGCAGTTGCGCGAGCTCGAAATCCAGGCCGAATCGCAAATGCATTCACGCCTGTCGCAAGTCGCCGAAAGCCAGTTCGACCCGCTTGAATTCGACCGCTTCTCGCGCTTGCAGGAACTTACCCGGCAAATGGCGGAAAGCGTCAATGACGTCTCCACAGCGCAGGACAACCTGCTTTCCGGCCTCAACGAAACCGATAACGCCCTGCAATTGCAGGCGCGCATGACGCGAAATCTGCAGCATGAATTGATGCACATCCGCATGGTGCCGCTGGATACCCTGGCCGAGCGTCTGTATCGCGTGGTGCGTCAGACAGCGAAGGAAACCGGGCGCAAGGCGCAGCTGGAACTGGATGGCGGTCGCACTGAACTTGACCGGGCGGTGCTTGACAAGATTGCCGCACCGATAGAGCACCTGGTGCGTAATGCCGTTGCGCACGGCATCGAGATGCCGGATGTGCGCAACGAGATGGGCAAAGCGGAATATGGCGAATTGCGCTTGTCGGCGCGCCAGGAAGGCAACGAAATCGTCATCACATTGGCCGATGACGGCGCCGGCATCGATCTGACCGCAGTTCGTCAACAGGCGGAAGCGCGCGGTTGGCTGAAACCGGGTGAAGCGGTCGAGCAGGAACAACTTGAACAAATGCTGTTCCGTTCCGGTTTCTCCACCGCCAAACATGTGACCGAGATCGCCGGGCGTGGTGTTGGCCTCGACGTGGTGAAGAATGAAATTGCCAGTATCGGCGGTCGTGTCAAATTGGAAACTGAAACCGGCAAGGGCGCTCGTTTCACCATCCGCCTGCCGCTGACGCTGGCGTTGATCCAGGTCGTGCTGGCTCGCGCCGGCGGCCTGACCTGGGCGCTGCCGGCCTCGCTGGTCAAACTGGTGCGCGAGTTGAAGGTGGAACAGATCAACGCCTTGCATGAAGCCGGTCAGATAGAAATCGATGGCGAAGTGTTTCCGCTGCGCACTCTGGCTGACCTGGTGGGCCGCAAAGCGCAACCGGAGGAAGGCCGTTTCCGCAGCGTGCTGCTGCTGCGCGCGGGTGAGCAGCGGCTGGCAATCCGGGTCGATGCGATGGAGGGTAACTATGAAGCGGTGGTCAAGAATATCGGCCCGCAACTCGCCCGCATCGCTGGTATCAGCGGCGCAACCGTACTGGGTGACGGTCGTGTCGCACTGATCCTGAATCCGTTCCAGTTGGCCGAGCGGGCGCACGTGCACGAAGTCGAACATGAACTTGAAGTCATCGATCTGGCGCCGCTGATCATGGTGGTTGATGACTCGTTGACGGTGCGCAAGATCACCTCGCGTTTTCTGCAACGCGAAGGCTACCGGGTCACCACCGCGCGCGATGGCGTGGAAGCGCTGGAATTGCTGCAGGAAGAAATCCCGGCCGCGATGCTGCTCGACATCGAAATGCCGCGCATGGACGGCTTTGAAGTCGTGCGCAGTGTTCGTTCCAAACCCACTACCCGCGGTCTGCCGATCATCATGATTACCTCGCGCACGGCCGACAAACACCGCAGCCATGCGCTGGAAGCCGGCGTTAATGGCTACATGGGCAAGCCGTATCAGGAATCCGAACTGCTGGTCGAGATTCAGCGCCTGACCGGGGAAACCGTCGTGGCCTGAAACCCACTGGTTACTGAAACGGATGTCTGCCGAAGCCGGTAGGCATTGGTTACATGTCACTGGATTGACCCGGCACTGCACTAGAATTGCGGCCAGCCGTTTGGCCAGCTATTTGGTCAGCCCACCCCCCGATAAACCATGAAAGTACCGTTGTGGATATTCCTCTCCTGTTCAAAGCCTTGCTGCTTGGCATC
>CAZUSF010000165.1:3264-5679 GCA_964623355.1 uncultured Thiobacillus sp.
TGAAAGTACCGTTGTGGATATTCCTCTCCTGTTCAAAGCCTTGCTGCTTGGCATCATCGAAGGCCTGACCGAATTCCTTCCTGTTTCCAGCACCGGCCACCTGATCATCGCCGGCAGCTTGCTGGGCTACACCAACGAACAGAGCAAAGTGTTCAAGATCGTCATCCAGCTGGCCGCTATCCTGGCGATTTGCTGGGACTACCGCGCCCGCCTGATACGAGTCGCCAGGGGCCTTAATAGCGACCCCACCGCGCGTCGCTTCAGCGGCCACATCCTGCTCGCCTTTCTGCCTGCCGCCGTGTTGGGTGTGATGTTCCACGGCACGATCAAGTTCTACCTGTTCAACCCGATCACCGTCGCCGGCGCGCTGATCGCCGGTGGCCTGGTCATTCTGTATCTGGAAAAACGTGCCTATCACCCGCGTATCAACGACGTGGAGCAGATGTCCTGGCAGGTCTCACTGAAAGTCGGCTTCGCCCAGGCCGTGGCCATGTTTCCCGGCGTCTCGCGTTCCGGTGCGACCATCATGGGCGGCCTGATCTTCGGCCTCAGCCGCAAGACGGCAGCCGAGTTCTCCTTTTTTCTCGCCATCCCGACCATGCTCGCGGCCACGGTTTATGACGTGTATCGAAACTGGGCGCTGCTGCATCTGGAAGACCTGCCGGTGTTTGCGGTTGGTTTCGTCGCCTCGTTCTTCTCCGCCATGCTCGCGGTGCGCGCCTTCATCCACTACGTCTCCAACCACAGCTTCGTGCCGTTCGCCTGGTACCGCATCGTGTTCGGCGGCTTTATCCTGTTGACCGCCTACTTCGGCTGGATCGATTGGTCGGATGCCTGATCGATAGCGTGTTTTTCACGCCTTGAGATGTTTCCACCCCGCCGTCACTGATGTAACAACTAGCCAATCGACTAGGCGAGCAAACAACACTCGCCAAGTCGCTGGTTATCCCGCGCCGGCGGGAATCCAGAATCCTTAATCCTTCAATTCTTTATACGTGCCTGCCATGTGGTTCAAAAACCTTTCCGTTTATCGTCTCACCCCCAATCTCAATCTCGATCTGCCCAAGCTGGAAGAAAGCCTGTCGCGCCAAGCCCTGCAGCCATGCGGCAACCAGGACATGGAAAGCCAGGGCTGGGTCTCGCCGCGTGGCGATGATCGTTTACTGCATGTACTGAACCAGCAAGTCCTGATCGCGCTCGGCGTCGAACAAAAACTCCTGCCCGGCAGCATCGTCACCCAGTTCGCCAAGGACCGCGCCAGCGAAATCGAAGAGCAGCAAGGCTACAAGCTCGGCCGCAAACAGATGCGCGAACTGAAGGAACAGATCACCGACGAACTGTTGCCGCGCGCCTTTGTCCGCCGCCGTGTCACCTGGGCCTGGATCGACCCGGTGAATGGCTGGCTGGTGGTCGATGCCGCCACCCCGCTGAAAGCGGAAGAACTGCTGGAACGGCTCAACAAGACCATTGACGACCTGCCGGTGCGAACCCTGCACACTGAACTTTCCCCCAGTTCCGCGATGACCGAATGGCTGCTTGCCGGCGAAGCCCCGGCCGGCTTCACCATCGACCGCGACCTCGAACTGTGTGCCGCCGACGACAGCAAAGCCACCGTGCGCTACGTCCGCCACGCGCTCGAAGGCGAAGAAATCCAGCAGCACATCGCCGCCGGCAAAACCGCCACCAAACTTGGCCTCACCTGGAACGACCGAATTTCCTTCGTGCTCAGCGAACAACTGCAACTCAAGCGCCTGGCTTTCCTCGATATCCTGAAGGAAAACACCGAACAAGCGGATAACGCCGACGAGCAATTCGACCTCGACTTCACGCTGATGACCGGCGAAGCGGCAAAACTGCTGGCCGATGTGGTGGCAGCGTTGGGCGGGGAAAAGGCGAAGGCGATTTGAGCGCTCGCTGCCAAAAGTTTCACCAGGGTTGGCCAAGTAACTGTGGCTACAAGCCGATCGAGATTCACTCAATGTGTTTGAGGCTTGCCCTTCTCCACCCCGCGCGCTTTCCATTCGTCGTCCAACTCGCCGCTCACGGCGATGGAGCGTAGCCGTTTCTTGATCCAGTCCTTCGGATAGCCTTTGGCCTGATACAACTCGCGGCCGCAGGCACTGGCCAGTTCCGGGGTTTTCGATTTCCTTCGCCCACTTGTAACCCTGGAATCCTCAGTTGGGATTGAATATGGTGAAATTTCAATCGGTTGCTGAACTTATGTAGGTGCGAATTTATTCGCACGCAAGCGTTTGATTATGCAAATAAATTCGCACCTACAGTCCGGTTAACTGCGTTACTCAGGTTTAAGATTTGCCGTGACTGACTCCGGATCTTTCCAATCCGGGTCGAAGTCCTTCGCCCAGTCGCCCCAGGTGTACCAATCCTCACCCATGCTTTCCATCGGGTGCTCGG
>CAZUSF010000166.1:0-5672 GCA_964623355.1 uncultured Thiobacillus sp.
GGTGCCAGCGGGTCGGCGCCGAGTGTGCCGATGAATTCACGCCAGGATTCCGGATCCACCAGCGCATCCAGTTGCGCTTGGGCGTATTCGATGCGTGCATCCAGGTCGAGGCGGCGCGATTCTTCGACGTTGCGTCGATTCTGCTTGAAGTGGACCAGTTCATTCAGGTTGCGTGTCCACAATGCCAGATCGCGTTCGCGTTTGACCTGCAGGCGCTGCAGGTACCAGTCCGAGGCAAGCAGGTTTTCACGCGTGAACAGGGCGCGAATTTCCGGTGCATGCACTGCCAGGCCGCGGTAATGGCCTTCCGCCATGATGGCCAGCAAGGCCTTCAGCGGCGGACAGGCATCTTCGATGCTGCCGTCTTCGAAATACTGTTTCGCCACCCGTTCCTGCGCCTCGACGATGTTGTCGACGCCGTCCGCGAAATCGGCCAGATTCTGTGTTTCCGGCTTCAGGATGGCTTCGGTGAATACCGCACGCGGATTGTCGAAAATCTTGCCCATGAAATGCGCGACGAAGCGTTCGGTGATGCGGTAGCCGAGACGGCTTGCCAGCACGCGCCGGCCGGAAAATTCAAAATCTTCCAGCGCCTCCATGTAACCCTGCTCGATCAGCCAGGACGCCTTGCGCTGCATCGGACTCAGGCGCACCCAGATTTCCGGCACCAGCAGACTGATGTCGTGATCCACCCGCACCTGCGGGCCGACATGGCCGGCCGAGGTGGAAAAACCGTCATGCCCGGTGAGGATCATCGAGACCAGCGCGTTGTTCAGGTCGGCGGTCGGTCGCAAGGCGTTGAATGGCCCCTTGGTCAGCGCGCCTTCGGAACCCGCGCCAGTAGTCGACGGCGATTTGCCGGTCAGCGAGCAGATGTAGTCCATGAACAGTTCCGGCAACGCCTGATAGTGAATCGGGTTGTACACCGCCAGGGAACGCATCCCGGTATCCGGCGGGTTGTTGCGCCGCCCGGACAACACAGCGTCGACGCTGATGCAGACCGGCGAATCGGCGGCCAGCTTGCGCTGAAACCGCATGCCCATTTCGGCCGCGTATTTGCGCATCGGGTTGGCGATATCGGGGCGCAACTGCAGGTAGCGCGGGTTTTTCGATGGTTTGCCATCGACCATCCGCGGCCGCGCCGACGACACCGCAAACTGCCCCATGCGAGCGGCGCCGAGCAGCAGGTCGCGCATCGGCGCTGAGTAGGCATGCAGGCGCATGACGTTGTCGACCTCGGCAGCGAGTGAATCGCCCTGCAGCGGTTCGAAATTGGCCATGAAGTTGCCCGGCTGCGCCATGTCGATCTCGGTCTGCTTGTCGTAACCCGGAATCACCGCGTCGTCCGGCCGCTGGAACAGGCGCAGTTCGCAGTTGTAGGTCAGCTTGACGCTATCGCCCGGCCGCAGCCCCGGCTTGCAGCCGACCAGCCTGGAGACCGGCGCGACCACCGAGGTGGTGATGTCGTCTTCCATCTGCACTTTTTCGGCGGGGATGAAGTCCTGGCGCAGTTTGAAGGTGCGCCAATGCGCATTGGCGTCGAAGCCGACGCGCAGATAACTGGCCACGATGCGGCGGCCAAACATTTTCAGTTCATGTCCCGGTGCGCCATCCACCACGTCGACCGCCAACTGCTGGTGCCACTCCTCGCCCCAGCCCGGGCGATAGAAACGCTTGATCAGGAACACCAGCGCCAGGATGCGCGGCGGAATGCTGTTCAGCCAGGCGTTGTACTCGGCAGTGAAACTCGACGACGGCGTCAGCATCTTGATCACCGAACCCAGGCTGCGTTCCATGCACAGCGGTTTGCGCTCCGCGTCGCGATCCTCTTTCTCGAAGCCGGCCAGGAAACGCCGGCTGAAATCATATTCAAGGATGCCGCGCACGCGCGCCAGGTCCTGCTCCATATCGTCGATGAACAGCGGGCCGTAGATCACCGCATCTTCGAGTGACTTGGAAATCTCTGACTTGCCGCCACCGGAAACGGTGCACGGTTTGTGGCAGAAGGTGCCTTCCGGATCGATGCCGATCAAACGCCAGGAAGGCGCGCCAGGATGCGCGCGCATCTCGACCTTGTAGCCGTTCGGTTGCATGTACAGCTTTTCCGGCATCAGGCGGATCTGCTGCGTTTTGCCGTCGCGCTCCCAGGAAATGCTTTGCGCGTTGAGGTCAAACCGCACCGCCTGCGGCACATAAACAATGTCCGGATAGATCAGATCGACGGCGTGTCCTTCCGGCATCAGCCGCATGAACTGGCCATAGCGGGACAGCATGTCCTGAAACGAATAGCCTGCCACCCGGGTGCGACTGTCGACGCCGTATTCCTCGCCGTGATTGCGGCACTGGAACAGCAGCGCACCGCCGGCATGTTCCTCTTCCGCCAGGCCATACAGATTGGCGGCGAAGCTGATCTGGGTTTTGATTTCCTTCTTGCAGTAGCCAAAATAATTGTCGGCCAGGATGGTGACCATGACGCCGCTGGCATCGCGCGCAGTCAGCTTGAATGCCTGGCCATTGTTGTAGGGCTCATCCGGCTGCTGCCAGCACATGCCGTCGCGGCGCTGGCGTTCGCTCGCTGCATCCCAGTGCGGCAGGCCGAGTTCGCGCTTGGTCAGGTTGACCAGATGCGGCGCCAGCACGACGCAACCGGTGTGTCCGCTCCAGTGTTCCACATCCAGGCTGGCATCGTATTCCGGCAGCGAGGGATTGCCGCCGTTGCCGAATACGGTCTCGACAAAATCCAGGTTGCTGACCAGATTGCCCGGTGCGAAGAAGCGGATTTCCATGCTCTTGTAAGGCGCCACGCCGGGAATCGCCGGGCAGATCACCGGCCGCAGCAAGAGCGACACGAACATGCGCGAAGGCTGCGGCTGATTCACCGTGTAGGGCAGCGTCATCAAATCCGGTGGCGGCTCGAAGGCGAGGCCGAGCATGCGGGCGAACACCTCGCGCGGCACCGCTTTCTTGTCGCCGGGAATCGGCAAACCGCCCTCGGTGACATGAAACAGACCCTGTGTCGTTCGGCGGTCGCTCGCCGGGTTGTGCAGCACGCCCTGGCGCACACGGAAGCTGGAGACGATGTCGGAACGAAATACATCGGCATCGACCGGCAATGACAACTCGCGCGCCAGTCCCGCATGGTCGAGGATGAACGACTGCCCGGGGAGTTGCGGAATGGCCTCGACGCCGGCCAGATAGCGCTCAAGAAAATCCTGGATGCGCCGGTCCGGCGGGCTCAGGTAATTTGACAGCAGCCAGTTCTTGGCGCGATAGGCCATCAGCAGGTCATGCGCGACATCCATGAACTCGTCGCTCTCCTGGCCGCGAACCGCCGGCTGGCCGGATGACGCCAACTTGAGGTTGATGTACAGGCGCAGGTTGTCTTTTTGGCGTTGCACTTCCTGCATCGGATCGAGCGTGAACTCGTTGAGTTTGTTCATGAGGATTCCTGATAAGCCTGATAAAAGCGTCAATTGCGCCGGTCGAACCGACGCGCAGAAATTGCGTTCAAGCGACCAAAACCACGCTCGAAATTGGTGCATAGCATAACGGATGCGGCAGTAGCGGGCTCTTCAGCCGCAGCGGATTCAACGTGTTTGAGTTCAAATGAAGTGTTCATCGCATCGCAATCCGTAGCCTGGCTTTGAGGCTCTCATTTGTGGAAATTAAAAAAAAGCAAGATGGATGCCAACCCGCGAATAATCTGACTACCCGCCACAACCGCCTAGATTCAGGTGGCTTTTGTGTAGATTTACCTCGCCTTACCTGTCCGCAGATCAGGACAACACTGCACCAATGCGATGCAACGCGGTGGGAATCTGTGCCAAATGAGAGCAGCAACTCAGGCAATCTGGTGATCCGCCCATCCAAAGGGAGTCGGCTAGCAGCATGCACTGTCAATCCCGCCATCTGGCGCTTGCTTGTGCCACGCCAGAGCAAGCCTCGGCATCAGGTTGATGCAAAAATCATGCATTGAAATACGCACGATACATGTCTAGCATTTCACGCATTAACCATGTTAATTCCTCTCCTATGGCAAACACACCGCAAACAGCAGACAGCGTTCGGCGCGCCACCAATGTATCGATCAACGCCCAATTGCTCGCTGAGGCGCGGACGCTGGAAGTCAACATCTCGCGCGCGGCGGAACAGGGTTTGGCTCGGGCCATTGCCGAACGTCGCGCGGCGTTGTGGCTGGAGGAAAACCAAGCCGCACTGGAGAGTTCCAATGTCTATGTCGAGCAACACGGTTTACCGCTGGCGCAATATCGGAGCTTCTGATGGCTCGTTTTGACGTTTATCGAAACCCCGATGGCACGGGTTGCCTGCTCGACATACAGGCCGATTTGCTGTCGCATCTCAACACACGGGTAGTCGTGCCCTTGCTGCCGCTGTCAAAGGCACCCCAACCGGCGCGCACACTCAACCCTTGTTTCACCATCGCGGAAGAAAGCCTGGTAATGAGTACGCAATTCATGGCTGCGGTTCCCGCCAATATCCTGAAACACCCATTGACCAGCCTGAGCGGGCAGCGCGATGACATCGTTGCCGCCATTGATCTACTGATGCAGGGTTTCTGAACAAGCTACAAACGCGGGATTTTCCCCACCGCGCACGCAGGTGGCGCAGCTTGCGGGCTCGCATGGACAGCAACGCGGCGTATCCGCTTGGCTTCACAAATCAGCCCCGACTGGCCAGGCCGCTTCAGTCAAATAGGCTGAATCGTCCGGCGGAATTACAATCCCGCCTCCTTCAAGAAGCTCCCTATGTCCGACGTCTTCGATCCCGAACTCAACGCCCTGAAACTGCCACCGCATTCTGTCGAGGCAGAGCAATCCGTGCTGGGCGGGCTGATGCTGGAAAACACCGCCTGGGAACGGGTGGCGGACCTGATCAACGAACAGGATTTCTACCGTGCCGACCACCGCGCGATCTGGCGCCAGATCACCCGCCTGATCGATGCCAACAAACCGGCCGATGTGGTTACCGTGGCGGAAGCGCTGGAATCGTTCGGCAAGCTCGACGAGACCGGCGGCCTCGGTTACCTGGCGGCGCTGGCGCAGAACACACCCTCCGCCGCCAATATCCGGCGCTATGCGGAAATCGTGCGCGAGCGCGCGGTGCTGCGCAAACTGGTCGAAGTCGGCGCCGAAATTTCCGAATCCGCATTCAGCCCGGCCGGCCGCAGTGCGACGGAAATCCTCGATCAGGCGGAAGCCAAGGTATTCGAGATCAAGGAAGCCGGCGCCAAGACCACGCAGGGCTTCCAGGCCGTGCAACCACTGCTGATGGAAGTCGTCACCCGCATCGACGAACTCTACAACCGCGACAACCCGAGTGAAGTCACCGGCGTGCCGACCGGCTTCGTCGACCTCGACACCAAAACCTCCGGCCTGCAACCGGGCGACCTGATCATCGTCGCCGGAAGACCGAGTATGGGAAAAACGGCCTTCAGCCTGAACATCGCCGAGAACGTCGCGCTCGACTCGAATATGTCTGTCGCGGTGTTCAGTATGGAAATGGGCGCAGCACAGCTGGTGATGCGGATGCTGGGTTCGGTCGGCCGGCTCGATCAGCACAAGTTGCGCACCGGCCGCATTGGCGAGGATGACTGGCCGCGTCTGACGCATGCGCTCGGCCGACTCAACGAAGTGCCATTTTTCATCGACGAA
>CAZUSF010000167.1:0-5627 GCA_964623355.1 uncultured Thiobacillus sp.
GCTTGTAGCCACTCTTCCAGAATCATCATGTTCCAGATCATCTTGCCGAAGTAGGTGGCGTGGCCGCTCATGTGTTCGTTGCGCAGCAGGTCGATGTAGGCGGGTTGCAGGATGTTGCGTTTTTTCAGGTCGGCCAGGCGGGCTTCGATGCGTTCGCGCAGCGGGGCGTATTCCTTGGCCCAGAGGCCGAACGGCAGACCGAAGCCGTGTTTGCTCTTGTTGATGATCTCGTCCGGCAGGAAGCCTTTCAGTGCGGTTTTGAAGAACCAGCGCAGGTATTGGCCTTTGACTTTCCAGTCCGGCGGGACTTCGCCGGAGAAGTCCATCATCGCGTCGTCGAGCAGCGGGTAGCGCACGTCGATGCCGGCGGCTTCGGTCATGGCGCCGACTTTGCGCAGGTCGCTGTCGGCGAGGGTGAATTTGATGTCCAGGTGCAGCATGCGGTTGATGTACGAACTGGAGTCGGCGCGGTCGTAGACTTCCTTCAGCAGTTCGCTTGGCTGATGGCTGTCGATGGTGGCCAGGAAGGCGGGCGTGAACATCTCGGCCAACGGCTGGCGGTAGACGTAGTTGTAGGACTCCATGCGCTCCGGCAGCGGGATGTTGGCTTGCCGGATATAGCTTTGCGCCTTGCTGAAGGGCGGGATTTTGCCGAGGCCGGGCAGGTTGACCAGCGGTTCGATCAGACCGCTGCGCAGTACGGCGGGAATCTGGTGATAGAGCTCGAACACTTTCTGTTTGGCGTAGCGCGCGTTGCCGCCGAAGATTTCGTCGCCGCCGTCGCCGGCCAGCATGACCTTGAAGCCGTCCGCTGCGGCCAGCTTGGCGCAGAAGTAGGTCGGCACCGCGGATTCGTTGGCGAACGGCTCGTCGTAATGGTTGGCGATGATCGGGATGGCTTCTTCGATGTCGGCCGGTTTCAGGTAGTACTCGTGCAGGTCGAGGCCGAAGCGCTTGGCGGCGATGCGGGCGTATTCGATTTCGTCGAAGCCGCTGGCGTCGAAGCCGATGGAATAGGTCTGCAGCTTGCCGGTTTGCTCCTTCAGCACGCCGCTGACGGTTGAACTGTCGGTACCGCCGGAGAGAAACGCGGCGGCGACGTCGTCGCCACGGGCGCGCTTGACGCTGTCGCGCAGGATGCTGTGGAAGCGGGCGGATTGCTCGCTGAAGTCGGTACGCGGCTGGTCGCGGTATTGCAGCGCCCAGTAATAGCCTTTGCTGAGTTCGCCGTTTTTCCAATACGCCCATTGCGCCGGCAGCAGTTTTTCGACGCCCTTGAAGATGCTGCCGGGGGCGGGTACCTGGGCGAAATACAGGTAATTGAACAGGCCTTGCTGGTCGAGTTGTTTGCCCACGCGCGGGTGGGCGGCCACCATGTCGGCCTGGCTGGCGAAGACCAGACCGCCGGCGCTGGCGGCGAAGGCGAGTTTTTCGGCGCCGATGCGGTCGAGCGCTAGAAATACGCTGTTTTCGTTGCGGTCCAGCACGGCCAGCGTGAAGGTGCCGTGGATATGTTTCGGCGCTTCGCGGCCATGTCGTTTCCAGAGCGTCAACAAGGCGTTGGCGGCGGGGATGCCGTTGAATTCGCTGGCCTCGAAACTGGGTCGTCCGGTAATCACCGCCGCTAAAGGGCCGTCCACTGCGATCGGCAGATTCGACGCCATGCCCCAGGCCGGGTCGGTATGGCTATTGGCCGGTTGCGCGACGCTGCAATGCGACAGCATCTGCGCCAGGGTTTGTGCGGCATCCGGCGCGTCGTGACCGAGCCAGCCTGCTAGGCGATGCATGGGGAAACTCCTGTTGTAACGATGGGGTTAATTCAGTGGAATCAGTTTCGTTGTTGCGCGTGATGGGCCCGCAAGCTTGGCCCATCCTACGAAAGCCTCATCATTCAGACTGAGCGGTTTGGCTTATCTGGCTGGCTTGGTGCGCGACGGAATCAGCGGCGTCTTCGGGTAACCGGCGGTGTCAAGCAGGCTGTCCCACGAACTGGGCTCGAAGCCTTTCTGATGCGTTTTGCCGACCACGATGACCGGGACTTCGACGCTGCCGACCAGTTTTTTCAGTTCGACCGCGATTTCCGGTTCCTTCGATGGATCCTTGACCGAGAAAGGGATGCCGCGCTTGTTCAGATGGTCGCGCGCTTGATCGCAGATCGGGCCGCAGGCGTTGGCGAACAGCACGACCGGGCTTTTTTCGCGCGCAATCCGTGCTTCGTAGGATTCTTTATCGACATCGATGACGTTGCCGCGCCCCTGGATTTTGGCGCTCTGTTTGGCGGAAGCAGGTGGCGGTTGGTCGGAATAGTGCACCGTGCCTTTTTCGTCGGTCCAGCGGAACACTTCACTGGCCTGAAGCAACGGGCTGGTGAACAGCAGCAGAATGAGAAGGCCCCTAAGCATGATGACTCCTTATAGTTTCAAGGTCGAATGGCACTTAATTTAGCCAAGGCCACCACCGTCATTCCCGCGAAGGCGGGAATCCAGTGGTTTTTTACCCCGCCTGGATTCCCGCCTTCGCGGGAATGACGAGTACGGTAGTTTCAGTCGTTTCGCGTTCAAGGAAGTGCCATTCGTTCCAAGGTCATTCTAGAAGCCGCGTGGCGGCAGGCACAAGCAGACTCTTTTACGGTTATTGGTGTGAATGACGAACGCCTACCAGGCGTTCATCATTTTCGGCCTACGCCATGCCGTTGTGCCGCAACAGCGCGTCGATGGTCGGTTCGCGGCCGCGGAAGGCTTTGAACGATTCGATCGCCGGGCGGGCGCCGCCTTGCGCCAGGATTTCGCTCCAGAAACGGTGGCCGACTTCCGGGTTGAGCACGCCCCAGGTGCCTTTTTCGGCTTCGTCCTCGAACAGGCTGTAGGCATCGGCGGACAGTACTTCCGCCCATTTGTAGCTGTAGTAACCGGCCGCGTAGCCGCCAGCGAAGATGTGCGAGAAGTTGTTCGGGAAGCGGTTGTATTCCGGCGGAATCACCACGGCGACGTTTTGTCTGATCTCGCGCAGCAGGTCGAGCGCGGTCTGGCCGGGTTTCAGGTCGAAGTGCAGGTGCATGTCGAACAACGAAAACTCGATCTGGCGCAACGTCTGCATGCCGGCCTGGAAGTTCTTCGCCGCCAGCATCTTGTCGAACAGTTCGCGCGGCAGCGGTTCGCCGGTATCGACGTGGCCGGTCATGTGTTTCAGCACATCCCATTCCCAGCAGAAGTTTTCCATGAACTGCGACGGCAGTTCGACCGCGTCCCATTCGACGCCGCTGATGCCGGAAACGCCGAGGTCTTCCACCTTGGTCAGCAGGTGATGCAGGCCGTGGCCGAACTCGTGGAACAGCGTGATGACGTCGTCATGCGTCAACAGCGCCGGCTTGCCACCGACCGGGCGGGTGAAGTTGCAATTCAGGTAGGCAACCGGAGTTTGTATACCGAATGCCTTACGCCGCCGGGTGATCGCGTCATCCATCCAGGCGCCGCCACGCTTGGTGTCGCGGGCGTACATATCCAGATAGAACTGGCCGACCAGTTCGCCTTTGGCATCGTGCAGCGCGAAGAATTTCACATCCTCATGCCAGACCGGCGCCGAGTCGGGACGAATTTCCAGGCCGTACAAGGTGGAAATGACGCGGAACAGGCCGGCCAGCACTTTCGGTTCCTGCAGGTATTGCTTCACTTCCTGGTCGGAATAGGCGTAGCGGGCTTCGCGTAATTTTTCGCTGGCCAGGGAAATATCCCAGGCTTGCAGATCGGGCAGGGCGAGTTCCTTGGCGGCAAATTCACGCAGCTCGGCCATGTCCTGTTCCGCATACGGCTTGGCGCGATGCGCCAGCTCATGCAGGAAATCGAGCACTTCGGCCGGCGTGTCCGCCATCTTGGCCGCCAGCGAGACATGCGCGTAGGCATTGAAACCCAGCATCTGGGCGGCTTCATGGCGCAGTTCAAGAATGCGCGCGATGAGTTCGGTGTTGTCCAGTTCGGCGGCGCCGAATTCGGACGCGCGCGTGGTGTAGGCGCGGTACATCTCTTCGCGCAGGGCGCGGTTTTCGCAGTACTGCATGATCGGCATGAACGACGGCGCTTGCAGGTTCAGCTTCCAGCCCGACTTGCCGGCACAGGTTTCGTCGGCCTCCGCCATTTCCTTGAACATCGCCTTGGCGTCTTCAGGCAGGCCGCGCAGTTCGTTTTCATCCTCGATGAATTTCGACCAGGCATTGGTCGAATCGAGCAGGTTTTCCTCGAATTTGGCGGACAACTTGGAGAGTTCTTCCTGGATCGCCATGAAGCGCGGTTTCTGGTCTTCCGGCAGATCGGCGCCGCCGAGTTTGAAATCGCGTAGTTCGTTATCGATGATCTTCTTACGCGCGGCCGATAAGCTGGCGAATTCGGCCGAGGCGGCGAGCGCCTTGTATTTGTGGAACAGCGCCAGGTTCTGGCCTTGTTCGGCGTAGAACTGGGTGATCTTGGGCAGATTTTCGTTGTACGCCTCGCGCAATTCCGGACTATCCAGCACCGAATGCAGATGCGAAACCTGGCCCCAGGCGCGTGACAGACGTTCGAAGGCGTCGTCCATCGGCTCGACGAAAGCGGCCCAGGTGGCGGGCGTGGCGGCATCCGTCGCCTGCGCCACGACAGCGCGGCCTTGCGCCAGCAATTCGTCGATGGCGGGGGTGACAAGTTCGGGTTTGATTTCGCTGTAACGCGGCAGGCCGGAGAAGTCGAGCAGGGGATTCATGGGCTGTCCTGAATAGTTGTGGGTTGTCGTGAGGAGACTGGGGCGGCTTTTATACTTGCGGCCATTCTGAATTATTTCCAGTCTGAAAGTTGCAAGCGATGAGCATAGAGATCTACCGGGGTATGACGCCCAAACTGGGCCGAGATGTGTTTGTTCACTCCAGCGCGACAATCATTGGCGACGTCGAAATCGACGACGAAGCCTCGATCTGGCCCGGCGTGGTGATTCGCGGCGATGTCAACAGCATCCGCATCGGCGCGCGCTCGAACGTGCAGGATGGCTCGATTCTGCATGTCACCCATAAAAGCGCGCGCAATCCGGCCGGCGCGGCGTTGAGCATCGGCCGCGATGTCACCATCGGCCACGCGGTGATCCTGCATGGCTGCCGGATTCATGACGAATGCCTGATCGGCATGGGCTCGCTGGTGATGGACAATGCGATTCTTGAACCTCGCGTCTTGCTCGGCGCCGGCAGCCTGGTACCGGAAGACCGGGTGCTGGAAAGCGGCTGGCTCTACCTCGGCCGCCCGGCCCGGCAAGTGCGGCGTCTGAGCGAGGAGGAATTGGACTATTTCGCCTATCAGGCGGCGAATTACGCGCGTCTGGCGGCGGAATATCGGTTGGGTTGAAACGGCCCCGCAAGCGCTCGCACCTACAGCTATTGATATGTGCACAGGTTCCCTCTCCCGCGCTGCCGCGCACCCCTCCCCCGCATGCGGGGGAGGGGCTGGGGGAGAGGGTGCGTTAACGCCATTGCGTGCGAATCAATCAATCCAGCAAACCCGTCCGTCGCCAAATGCCAGTACGACGCGCACTGGCTTGCCGGGGAACAGGTTGAGCGCGGCGGCGCGGTAGGCGTCCATCTGTTCCCGATGCGGTTCGGCGCGACGCGTCAGATC
>CAZUSF010000168.1:0-5620 GCA_964623355.1 uncultured Thiobacillus sp.
GGTTCGGATGGCGTGGCCGGTTTGCGCGCGATTCAGGCGGCGGGTGGTTTCACCTTTGCGCAAGCGCCTGAAACCGCGAAATACGACGGCATGCCGCGTTCCGCGATTGATGCCGGTGTGGCAGACAACATCCTCACTCCGGAAGAGATCGCCAGGCATCTGCCCAACTTGTTCGATCCGCGCGCCATCGATGCCGAGGCTGCGCCGCCCGATCTGCTCGACGGCCTGCTCGCCCGATTGCGTGACCAACTGCATTTCGATTTCACCGGCTACAAGCCGGGTACGCTGTTACGCCGGATTCGCCGGCGTGAAATCGCGACCGGCAATCCGGATCTGGCAACGTATCTGGCCTGGGTCGATGCGAATCCGCAGGAACTTGAATATCTGGCACGCGACATCCTGATTTCGGTCACCGCATTTTTTCGTGACCGCGAGGCGTTCGAGGTGCTCAAACGCGCGGTGGAAGATATTTGCCAGCGCAAGCCGGAAGCGGCGGAGATTCGGGTCTGGGTCGCCGGCTGCGCGAGTGGCGAGGAAGCCTATTCGGTGGCCATGCTGTTCGCCAATACGCTGGGCGACCGGTTGCCGCAGTTCCGGGTGCAGATTTTTTCCACCGATATCGACGATGAGGCGCTCAGCCTGGCGCGGCGCGGCATCTATCCGGCGGCGGCTTTGTCGGAATTGCCGCCCGATTTGCTGGACCAGCATTTTCGCCAGATCAACAACACCTATGAGGTGAAAAAGCATCTGCGCGATATGGTCGTTTTCGCGCGGCATAACCTGGTCAGTGATCCGCCGTTTCTGCGCCTGGACATGGTTTCCTGTCGCAATGTGTTGATTTATTTTGATTCGCCGTTGCAAGCCAAGGTTCTGCAGATCTTCCATTTCGGCCTCGCCAAAGCGGGTTATCTGTTTCTCGGTCGATCCGAAAGCGTGACCCAGGCGGAGCAATTGTTCAGCCCGCTGGATCGGCGCGAACGGCTGTTCCACAAGACCGGCGAGACGCCGCAACTGCACCCGATCACGCCGCTGGTGATCGCGAAAACCCCGGCGCAGCGACGTGATCGAAAAATCGACTTGTTGCTGGCCGGCCTGATCGAGCATTTCGATCTGACCGCAGTGCTGTGCGATCTGGCCGGCAATATCCAGCACACCGCCGGCGCGGTTGAACGCTATCTGCAATTCCCGGTCGGCGCCACGCGGCTGACCATCAGTGATGTCGCGGTGGCTTCATTGCGTGGCGACTTGCTGACGCTGCTGCATCGCTGCAATCAGCAAAACAAGATGCAGTTGAGTCGACGGCGCAAGCTTGGCGATGGCTGGTTGCGCATCGTCGTCGAGCCACTGCGGGACGCCGGCGCGCAGCTTGTGCTGGTGCTGTTCATACCGGAAAAAGTGCGCGCCCAGGAGGCCGCTGACGAAGCTGAGTTGGCGCCTGCAAGCGGCGCCCGGCAGCTTGAAGACGAACTTGTCGCCACCCGCGAGCATTTGCAGACCATGGTGGAAGCGTTGGCCAACGCCAACGAGGAAATGCAGGCGTTGAACGAAGAAGCGCAGGCCTCGAACGAGGAACTGCAGGCGACCAATGAGGAAATGGAAGCCGCCAATGAAGAGCTTCAGGCGACCAATCAGGAACTGCTCAGCCTGAATGAAGAACTGAATGTCAAAACGACCGAGTACGCCAGACTGTCGGAGGAATACGCGCATCTTTACGACGCGCTCGATTTCCCGATTCTGGTGTTCGACCGCGATTTCGTGCTGATTCGTTTCAATGCCCCGGCGGCGCGTTTGTTCGATCTGCGAAGTAGCGCGATGTTGCAACCGATCGCGCGTTTGCGCTTGCCGGAACCATTGCATGATCTCGATACCCTGCTCGGTCACACGCTGGCGCATGGCGAGCGGGAAGAAAAACTGATCACGCTCAACCATCGCACGCTGTTGCTGGCGATCTCACCCGGTCTCGACAAGAAGAACGAGGTTGGCTCGCTGGTGGTCACTTTGTTCGATATGACTGAAATCAGTCATGCCCAGAACGCGCTGAAAGAATCGGAGCGACAACTCGCCGCGCTGATGGAAAAAACCACGGTGATCTTCGCGATGAAGGATCCATCCGGGCACTACCTGTTTGCCAATCGGCGGTTTCTCGAATTCTTCGACATCGATGCTGCGTCTTACCTGGGCAAAACCGACTTCGATCTGTTTCCCAGTGCGCTGGCGGCGGATTTGTGGAGCCTGGATCTGGATGCGCTGCGCAAGAATGTGCCGGTGACGCGTGAACACGCGCTGAGCGTTGGCGGTCTGCGACGACATTTGCGCAGCGTGCATCAACTCTTGATGGATGGCACCGGCAATCCGGCCGCTTTTATTACCGAGGCGGAAGACATCACCTTGCGCAAACATGCCGAGGATCAACTGCGGATTACCGCGCGGGTGTTCGATCAGTCTGGCGAGGCGATCGTGGTGACCGATCCGCGCGGCATCATCCAGACCGTTAACCCGGCGTTTACCCTGATCACCGGCTTCAATGCCGATGAATCGGTGAACCGATCGATCAACATTCTTCGCTCCGGCCGCCACAGCAATGATTTCTACACCGGCTTGTGGCACAGCCTGGAAGAGGAAGGCTTCTGGCAGGGCGAGATCTGGAACAAGCGCAAGAGCGGCGAAATCTACCCGGAATGGCTGACCATCAACCGGGTGGATGACGGCGATGGCACGCCGCTGCATTTTGTCGCGGTGTTCTCCGACATTTCCAGCATCAAGGATTCGCAGCGCAAGGTGGAATATCTCGCCACCCACGACATCCTCACCGGTCTGCCCAACCGCGCCTTGTTCCATGATCATCTGCGGCATGCGTTGGCGCAGGCGCGGCGGAAGAAAACGCGGGTGGCGCTGTTGTTCATCGATCTGGACAACTTCAAGACCATCAACGACACCCTCGGCCACGATGTTGGCGATGAATTGCTGCGCCAGGCCGCGAATCGACTCAAGCTGCTGGTCCGCGATATCGATACCGTGGCGCGTCTGGGCGGCGACGAGTTCACCGCCGTGCTGATGGACAGCAGTGCCGAAGTTGCGGATCAGGTGGGCCAACGCATCCTGAACGACCTGTCGGCGTCATTCGAGGTCAACGGCCGCATGCTGTTTGTTTCCGCCAGTGTCGGTGTGGCGTTTTATCCGGATGACGGCGTCGATAGCGCGATGTTGATCAAGGCCGCCGATACCGCGATGTATCGCGCCAAGGAGCAGGGTCGCAGTCGGGTCGAGTTTTTCGTGCCCGACATGCATGTGCGTCTGCTCAAGCGCGCCACCATGGAAAGCGCATTGCGTGAGGCGCTGCGGCAGAACCGCCTGCGCCTGGTTTACCAGCCCAAGTTCGGCCTGTCCAAGGACCATCCGCTGGTTGGCGCCGAGGCACTGCTGCGCTGGCACGACCCGGAGTTGGGCGATGTGTCACCGAGCGAGTTCATCCCGCTGGCCGAGACCAGCGGTCTGATTCTGGAAGTGGGGCGCGCAGTGCGGGAAATGCTGATCAGCCAACTGTCGGCCTGGATTGTGCTCGGTCTGTTGCCGCCGCCGGTGGCGATGAATATGTCGCCGCGCTGTGTGCGCGAACTTGATTGTTCGCAGCGCCTGCTCGAACAACTGGCCTTACATGACGTGCCGGCCGAGATGCTGGTGATTGAAATTACCGAAGGCGCGCTGCTGGAAAACAACGAGGGTGTGAAACAAAGCCTGGCGGCTATGCACGCGGCGGGATTGCACATCTCGATCGATGATTTCGGCACCGGCTTTTCATCGCTGAGTTATCTCAAGCGCCTGCCGCTGAACGAGTTGAAGATCGACAAGAGCTTCGTCGATGGACTCGGCCAGGACAAGGAAGATGAAGCCATCGCCCGCGCGGTACTGGCGCTGGCTCAGGCGCTGGAACTGAAAACTGTGGCAGAAGGTGTGGAAACCGATCTGCAACTCGCCTGGCTGACTGAACACGGCTGCAATGCGGCGCAAGGTTTTTTGTTGTCTAGACCGCTGGAAGCGGTTGCCTTCGAGGATCTGATTGCACGCAGGCATCACAGGGTTGAACACCATGTTTAAGCAAAATGGCTGACTACTTTCTTGCTTCCTGCGAGTCCGAGCAGTTGCATCTTTCCGGCGCCATCCTGGCGCATGGTTGTTTACTGGTGATCGATGCCGGGGGACTGATCAGCCATGTCTCCGCCAACATCGCCGATTGGTTGGGTGGCGCGCCGGATGACTGGATCGATCAGCCGTTGCCCGAGGCGCTGGCGCTGCCGCTGCAGAACCTGGCGGCGGCAGCGGGCAGTCGTCTGGTCGTCGCCAGCCTGATGCCAGGACTGCAAGACACTTCGATCGAGGCTTTCGATCTGGTTGCCAGTCGCAATGCGGAAGGCGGCGTGACGCTGGAGTTGCTCGAACATGTGGCGGATGCCCTGCCTTCCGGCCAGGTCTTCTCGGTGGCCCAGACACTGGCGGATCAAGCCACCGTGATCGCAGCCCAGCATGCTCTGGTTGAGAAAATCGCCGAGATCACCGGATTCCAGCGCGTCATGCTGTACATGTTTCGTGATGATGGCGATGGCGAAGTGATTGCCGAAGCGCGTACTGGCGAGGTGTATGGCAGTTATCTCGGTTTGCGTTTTCCGGCCAGCGACATTCCGCAAATCGCGCGCACGTTGTACAAGCAGAATCCCTGGCGTTTGATTCCCGATGCCTCATCCGATCCGGTTGCGCTGCTGGCGCGGGAAAGCGTACCGCCCGACCTGACCTATTCCGATCTGCGCAGTGTTTCGCCGATTCACCGCGTCTATCTGGCCAATATGGGCGTTTGCGCTTCGCTTTCGTTCCCGGTCGTCATCGGTGGCGCACTGAATGCGCTGGTAGCCTGCCACCACAACAGTCCGCGCCGGCTATCGCTCGGCAAGCTGTCGCAGGCTTCGCAACGGGTGCGCAACCATGCGATGTCGATGACCGACTTTCAAACCCGCCAGCGCATGCGGATGATCGACGGACTCACGCATCGCTTCGAAAACGCCCGACAAATGTTGCAACGTCATGGCGATGTCGCGTCGGCCTGGCCCGAGCTGGGGACGTGGTTGATGCAGGAGTTTCATGTCGATGGCGCCTGCCTTTGCCGCGACGATCAGTGCGTCAGTCAGGGGCTGAGTTTTGAAGCCAACGTACTGGCGATATTCGATCCCTGGTTTCAGGCCACGCTGGCTGAACCGGTCTGGATCTGTGACAGTTTGATGCGCCAGTCGCCGGAGTTTCCGTTGTCGGAAGTCGCCGGCGTGCTGGCATTGCGGGGCAAACTGACTTCCGGAAAATCCTTGCGCGTCTATCTTTGCCGGCGGGAAAGCATTCATGAAGTCGCCTGGGGCGGAAACCCGGAAAAACCGGTCGAATACCACGATGGCAGACTTGGCATTGCACCGCGTCATTCGTTTGAAAAGTGGATGGAAAAACGCCTCGGCTACAGCATGAGCTGGGATAACGAAACGCGTCTGCTGGCACTCAAATTGCGCGAATTGCTGCTGCGAGAGATTCGTTTTTAGGGACGGTGCGCACGGCACACCCTACTTGTTTGAAGCGATGTTGGTCA
>CAZUSF010000169.1:0-5613 GCA_964623355.1 uncultured Thiobacillus sp.
GAAGAACTGCCGCGCAACGAATGCGGCGAACACATTTCCAACTCCGACCCGGTCACCGGTCAGGCAGCCTGGTACGACGTGCGGGTGCGCATCTACAAGGCCGGCGCCGACGAGCCGAAGGAAACCTGGCCGCAGTTCACGGCGGTGCCATCGGCGCCGGGGACACCTGAGCGGAGGCCGTGGCAGAACTATGTCGCGGGATTGTTCGGGAAGAAAACATGAGAACCGACGTCATTCCCGCGCATGCGGGAATCCAGGCGGTGCAACGAGCCGTATTGAAAATGGAATATTTGATTAACGCACTGGATTCCCGCCTGCGCGGGAATGACAGCTAATTTGATTAACGAACTGGATTCCCGCCTGCGCGGGAATGACGGCTAAACGATATGACCCAACTCGCCCTCGTCATCGACCTCAACGTCTGCGTCGGTTGCCATGCCTGCGTCACCAGTTGCAAGCAGTGGAATACCTCCGGCGAAGCCGGTCCGCTGTTCGACGACAACCCGTATGGCAAAGACCCCACCGGCACCTTCTTCAACCGGGTGCAGACCTATGAAGTCGGCACTTTCCCGAATACCGAGACGCTGCATTTCCCGAAGAGTTGCCTGCATTGCGAAGATCCGCCGTGCGTGCCGGTGTGCCCCACCGGCGCCAGCTACAAGCGCAAGGAAGACGGCATCGTGCTGGTCGATTTCGACAAGTGCATCGGCTGCAAGTATTGCTCCTGGGCCTGTCCGTACGGCGCGCGCGAACTCGACGAGAAGCAGCAGGTGATGAAGAAATGCACGCTGTGCGTCGACCGCATCTACGACACCAGCATTCCGGAAGATCGCCGCAAGCCGGCCTGCGTCATTTCCTGTCCGACCAGCGCCCGCCTGTTCGGCGACGTGCACGACCCGGAATCCGACGTTTCACTGGCGATCCGCGAATCCGGCGGCTACCAGTTGATGCCGGAATGGGGCAGCAAGCCGGCCAACCATTACCTGCCGCGACGCAAGACCAAGCTGCGCATTCACGCCGACGAGCTGGTGCGCGCCGACAACCCGTTGAGCAAGGAAGACATCAAACATGAAACCAGCAAGGAATCGTCGCTGGATGATTGGCTGATGTGACCACCGAAAAGATGACATCGGAACGGCCCCTCACCCGCGCTGCCGCGCACCCCTCCCCCGCATGCGGGGGAGGGGCTGGGGGAGAGGGCAGGTTTCGATTTCACCTTGCTGGATCAGTGACGACCAGACACAACCTGAACCGCTACCGATAATTTGGAGCTTTTACAATGCATCCCGCGTTTTCCGTCATCTTCCTCACCACTCTGCTCGGCGTTGGCCAGGGTTTGTTTCTGGCGCTGTTCTCCAGCCAGGCCTACAGCGTCGTCGATGTGTTGCCGGCGCAGCCCGGCAATTTCTACGCCCTGGGCGCATTCATCGCGCTGCTGTTCCTGATTGGCGGCCTGATTTCCTCGGTGTTCCATCTCGGCCACCCGGAACGTGCCTGGCGCGCCGCCGCGATGTGGCGCACCTCCTGGCTGTCGCGCGAAGTCATCGCCTTGCCGATCACCATGGCCGTCATCGCCCTGTATGCGCTGGTCAACTGGCTGGGCATCGACGCTGACCTTTACGGCCTCGGCATCCCCAACCAAGTCGCACTCAGCGTTGGCGCATTCGGCGTTGTCGCAACCATTGCCTTGTTTGTCTGCACCGCAATGATCTACGCCGCAATCAAGTTTCTGCAGGAATGGGCCAGTCCGCTCACCGTGGTGAACTATTTCCTGCTCGGCACCGCCTCCGGTTTTGTTTTTGCCACCGCCTACGCCGCCATCGCCGCGCCCGAACTGGTGCAGTTCTACGGCGGCTGGGCGATCACGCTGACCATCGCCGGCCTGCTCACTCGCGCCGCCTCCCTGTTCCGCAACGCCCGCATCAAGCAGATATCCAGCGTGCAGACCGCCATCGGCGTCCGCCACAACAAGGTGCGCCAGGGCAGCATGGGCATGATGGGCGGCTCCTACAACACCCGTGAATACTTCCACGGCCGCACCGCCGCCTTCCTCAAATCGGTGAAATGGATCTTCCTGGTGCTGGTGTTCCCGATCCCGCTGTTGCTGCTGTGGATCGGTCTGGCGCAATCGAACGCCGGCCTGTTGATGCTGGCTTTCGTCGTTCAATACGTCGGCCTGCTGTTTGAGCGTTGGTACTTCTTCGCCCAGGCGAATCATCCGCAGAATCTGTATTACCAGGTGGTGGGCTGAGGCCCGTGCGAGGTATATGCTTTAACCGGTTGATCCTCTTGCGCCTTACCGATGCCCACCGTTCTACGTTTACTCAATTGGCGATTTCATTTTTATTCCGACGAAGGACAAGAACCGCCACACATTCACGTCCGAACTCCGGATGGTGAATGCAAATTCTGGTTAATGCCCGTTAGATTGGCGCGCGTGGATGGTGTACGGGCAACCGAATTGCGTCGCATCGAAATAGCCGTGATCGAACACGAATCCCTGTTCCTGGAGAAGTGGCATGAACACTCAGAATGTTGAACTCGACCCACGCGCCCTGAGAACTTGGGCGTCTGGAAAAATGATCTTTATCGAACTCACCGATGGCAGACAAATCGGATTTCCGGCCGCACGTTTTCGACGGTTGGCGGATGCTTCGGAAGCAGAGCTTGAGCAGGTTGAGCTCTGCCTAAACGGTGCTGCATTGCGCTGGGAGCAATTGGATGAGGACATAACGGTGCGCGGCATCGTTGAGGGCCGATTTCAATTACCGCTGCCGTTGGCCATGGCGGCTTGATGCGCATGGAGCACCCTACTTTGCCCACATCCAACCGGAATCCCTCATGACCAAAACCATCATCGCCACCGCCAACGCACCGCAAGCCATCGGCACCTACTCGCAAGCCGTCAACGTCGACGGCACTGTTTATATGTCCGGCCAGATCGGCCTTGATCCGGCAAGCATGCAGATGGTCGAGGGCATCGAAGCGCAGATCCATCAGGTGTTCAAGAACCTGGCGGCGGTGGCCGAAGCGGCCGGCGGCAGTCTGGCGGATGTGGTCAAGCTCAATGTATTCCTGATTGATCTGGGCAACTTCGCCAAGGTCAACGAAATCATGGCGCAGTATTTCAGCCAGCCCTACCCGGCCCGCGCCGCGGTGGGTGTCGCCTCGCTGCCGCGCAATGCGCTGGTGGAAGCGGATGCGGTGATGGTGCTGGGCTGATTCCCGATTGAGCAGATCAAGTCTAGTTGAACTGCTTCCCTCTCCCGCGCTGCCGCGCACCCCTCCCCCGCAAGCGGGGGAGGGGCTGGGGGAGAGGGCAGGTTCAAATATCTTTCTACCGTTTCCATAAGCCCTCTCGGCATGCCGACGTTTGATGCCGATCTGATCGCCCGCAAGCTGGGCTACGCTGCCAGCGGCGATCTGATCCTGCATCTGCCGCTGCGCTATCAGGACGAAACCCGGCTGACGCCGTTGCGCGATGTGCGCATGGGTGTCGAAGTGCTGGTCGAGGGCGTAGTGCTGCATGCGGAAGTGCAGATGCGGCCGCGGCGGCAGTTGTTGGTCGAAATTGCCGAAAGCGCCGCACCCGGCAGCGCGCACCTTTACTTTCGCCTGCTGCATTTCTATCCCAGCCAGTTGAGTCAACTGCAGCCCGGCGTGCGCGTGCGCCTGTTCGGCGAGGTCAAACCGGGCTTCTTCGGCGCCGAGATGGTGCACCCGCAACTGCGCGTCGTGCGCGACAACACGCCGCTGGCGGCGGCGCTGACGCCGATCTATCCGGCGGTGGCGGCGTTTTCGCAGAACGCCATTCGCAAAGCGGTCGAAATCGCGCTGCAGCAGACCGATCGGAGCGAAACGCTGCCGCAGCATCTGCTTGAGTCGCTGCAACTTCCCGGCTTTGCCGAAGCGCTCGACACGCTGCACCGCCCGCCACCGGATGCCGACCTGAACGCGCTGGAAGCGCAGGCAACGCCGGCCTGGCAGCGCATCAAGTTCGATGAACTGCTGGCGCAGCAACTGTCCTTGCGACTGGCCGCACGGCAACGGCAAAAACTCGGTGCCGTGCCGCTGGGCCATGCACAAGACCTCGAAAATCGCCTGCTCGCCGCCCTGCCCTTTGGTCTCACAGGTGCGCAGAAACGCGCCCTCGACGAAATTCATCGCGACCTGGCGCGGCCACATCCGATGAACCGCTTGTTGCAGGGTGATGTCGGCAGCGGCAAGACGCTGGTCGCCGCGTTGACGCTGCTGCCGGCACTGGCCGCCGGCGGTCAGGTGGCGGTGATGGCGCCGACCGAAATCCTGGCCGAACAGCTCTATCTGAAAATGCGCGAATGGCTCGAACCGCTGGGCATGCAGATCGCCTGGATCGCCGCCGCGACCAAGGGCAAAGCCAAAAAAGACAGCCTGGCGCGCATCGCCAGCGGCGAGATCAACGTCGCGGTCGGCACTCACGCCTTGTTCCAGGCCGGCGTCAGTTTCGCCAATCTGACCCTGACCATCGTCGATGAACAGCACCGCTTCGGTGTCGGCCAGCGTCTGGCGCTGCGCGAAAAGGGCAATGCCATCGATGCGACGCAGATGCCGCACTTGCTGATGATGTCGGCCACCCCGATCCCGCGCTCGCTGGCGATGAGCTATTACGCCGACCTCGACGTTTCGGTCATCGACGAACTGCCGCCCGGCCGCACGCCGATCACCACCAGGGTGATGTCGCTCAAGCGGCGCGACGAAGTCATCGGCCGCCTGCGCGATTACTGTCTGTCCGGCGCCCAGGCCTACTGGGTCTGTCCGCTGGTCGAGGAATCGGAAAAGCTGCAGCTGCGCGCCGCCGAAGAAAGCCATGCCGAACTGGTCGAGCTGTTACCGGAACTGAACGTCGGCCTGGTGCATGGCCGCATGAAAGGCGAGGAAAAAGCCGCCGCGATGGCCGCGTTCAAAGCCGGCGAACTGAATCTGCTGGTCGCCACCACGGTGATCGAAGTCGGCGTCGATGTGCCGAATGCTGCATTGATGGTGATCGAACATGCCGAACGCTACGGCCTGGCGCAACTGCACCAGTTGCGCGGACGCGTCGGCCGTGGCGCACGCGAATCGACCTGTCTGCTGCTCTACGGCGATGCGCTGTCCGACAGCGGCCGCCAGCGGCTGCGCATCATCAAGGATTACTCGGACGGCTTCGCCATCGCCCGCGAAGACCTGAAACTGCGCGGCCCCGGCGAATTCATGGGCGCACGCCAGTCCGGCCAGCAGATCCTGCGTTTCGCCAATCTGGAAACCGACCTCGATCTGCTCGAAGCCGCGCGCAACACAGCCGAACACCTGCTGGCGCGGCAGCCGGAAGTGGCTAATCGGCATCTGGCGCGCTGGCTGCCGCGCGGGCTGGATTATTTACGGGCGTAGATCTGCACGCCTAACGATCACCCTGGAAACCGCCTTTTGGCGGCAGTTTCATCACCGAGAAGGGGTGTGGATGCTGCCGAGTGGCCGATTTCTCAATTCACCCATCGGGTGCGGCGGCAAAGTTATTGGAGGCTCCGCTTGCGGGCCGATTCCACAACGCTCGCGCCGCAAGCGGACGCTCCTACAACGCGGCTAAATGCCATATTT
>CAZUSF010000170.1:0-4258 GCA_964623355.1 uncultured Thiobacillus sp.
ATCCAGAACTACATCGCGCGCGAGATCATCGCCCGCAACGCGGTGAACTGGGATTTCGTCAACAAGCACTGCGTGTTCGTCACCGGCCCCTACGACATCGGCTACGGCATGCGGCCCACCGACAAGTATGCTTTTCCCGCGGAAAAGGACATCCAGGCCAAGGAACTGCGCGTCAAACTGGACCGTGACGAGGCCATCGCCCAGCGCCGAACCGAAGGCGAGGTGGTGGAGCAGAAGAACACCGGCAACCCCGCCGCGCACTGGAAGATCAGCTTCGAGGATTTCAAGCGCGCGCTGGAGCCCTACACGCTGGATTTCGTCGCTGCGATGTCGAAGGGCGATGTCGATGAGCCGCTCGACCAGTACAAGGCCAAACTCAAGCAACTGGCCGACTACTACATCGACGCCAACCGCAAGGTGGTGTCGTTCTGGACCA
Organism: uncultured Thiobacillus sp.; assembly: GCA_964623355.1. Classification (GTDB taxonomy): domain Bacteria; phylum Pseudomonadota; class Gammaproteobacteria; order Burkholderiales; family Thiobacillaceae; genus PFJX01. The sequence continues at coordinate 437 of CAZUSF010000170.1, forward strand.
TGGGTTTCAACCAGAGCGTGCGCGGTACCTGGGTCAACGAGCAGTGCTACATGAACCACCTGCTGCTGGGCAAGCAGAGCCAACCCGGCAACGGCGCCTTCTCGCTGACCGGCCAGCCCTCCGCCTGCGGCACCGCGCGCGAGGTCGGCATGTTCTGCCACCGACTGCCGGCTGACCGGCTGATCCCCAACCCGGTCCACCGCGAGTACACCGAAAAGCAGTGGAACCTGCCGGCCAAGACGATCAATCCTCACATCGGCTCGACCTACGGCAAGATCCTGCGCGATCTCGAGGACGGTGGCGTGAAGTGGTTGTGGGTAGCGGCCAACAACCCGTTCCAGTCGCACCCCAACATCAACCACTGGCTGAAGGCGGCGCGCGAACTCGACAACTTCATCGTCGTCTCCGAAGCCTATCCAGGCGTCTCCGCCAAGGTTGCCGACCTGATCCTGCCGGCGGCGATGATCTTCGAGAAGTGGGGCAGCTACGGCAACGCCGAGCGCCGCACCCAGCACTGGCGGCAGTCCGTGCAACCGCCGGGGCAGGCGCGCGGCGACATGTGGCAGGCCATGGAGTTCGCCAAGCGCTTCAAGATCAAGGAGTTCTGGGGCGAGCAGAAGGTGCCGGGCCTCAAGGTCGCCGGCTACGAGGACGGCAAACTGCCGAGGGTGCTCGACGAGGCGGTGAAGCTGGGGTACACGCCGGAGGACAGCCTGTACAAAGTGCTGTTCGCCACACCCAACAACCTCAAGGTGAAATGGCCCGACGCGGTGGCCAAGGGGCGCGACAACCACATCGCCAACCAGCTCGGCGACGGCTGGTTCCCGGAAAAGGCGATCTGGCAGGAATACACCGTGTTCGGCCGCGGCGTCGGCAAGGACCTGGCCGACTTCGACGTTTACCACGGCGATGACAACCGCGGCTTGAAGTGGCCGGTGGTGAACGGCAAGGAAACGCCCTGGCGCTTCAACGAGCAGTACGACCCGTATGTGAAGAAGGGGGCCGGATTTCAGTTCTATGGCAAGCTGTTCAAGGCGATTCCCTCCGGCGATCTTGACAAAGTGACCGATCCAAAACCGGTCAGCGTCGCCGACAAGGCCAAGATCTTCTTCCGGCCCTACGCCGCGCCGGTGGAAATGCCCGACGCCAACTACGACCTGATGTTCTGTACCGGCCGCGTGCTGGAACACTGGCATACCGGCACCATGACCCGGCGCGTACCCGAGTTGCACCGCGCCGTGCCTGCTGCCGTGATGTGGATGCATCCCGAGGACGCGAAGAAACGCGGCCTCAAGCGCAACGACCTGGTCTGGCTGGAATCGCGCCGGGGCAAGATCCAGATCCGGGTGGAGACCGGCGGCCGCAACACCATGCCGAAAGGCACGGTGTACGCCGCGTTCTTCGACGAGGGGGTGCTGGTCAACAAGATCTGCACCGATGCCGCTTGTCCGATCTCGAAGGAAAGCGACTACAAGAAGAGCGCAGTCAAGGTCTACAAGGTTTGAGCCAGGAGAAAAATGATGAAACATAAATTCATGTGGGTCGTCGCCTCTCTGGCCGTGTTTACTGTCGGTACCGCCGCCACGGGGGATTTCGCTGCCACCGACGATAGCCTCGGTCTTTCGCAGACCAGCGTATTTGATGTGGAAACGCCCGCCGCCTTCGAGTACCGCGATCTCGATCCCAAGGTGGCGGGCATCCTGCCGCGCGCCTGGGAAGATGCGCCGCCGCAGATTCCGCACCGCGCCGAGCGCTACCTGCCGGTCAACGCGCAACTCAACAAGTGCCTGGAATGCCACGAGGAACCGGGCAAGATCGGCAATAAGGAGAAGGGCAAGCCGACGCCGATGTCCGACACGCATTACGTCATGGATGGCAAGGAACTGCTGGTGTCGAACAAACACTACGTCTGTACCTTGTGCCATGCGCCACAGACCGACGTCGACGCGCTGGTGGGCAACACCTTCAAGGGCGACCGCTGACGTAGCGTCATGCGAGGGCGTGGTAGTCCGCTTACCTTCGCCCGCCATGATTGCCGACGGATCGAGACCGCTGGCATATGTGAAATGCAACTTTGCCGCTGGCGTCGGTATCAAGGACGCCAGCGCAGTCAACGCATTGAAGATCAAGGTTGAGCGGATTGGCTATAGCCTGAAGGTTGGGGCGGTCATGGGGGCAATTTCCTGTCCTACGACCGCTGGCCCATTCATGCAGGGCATACCGTCTGGGGCGGGATGCAAACTGAAGCGCAGCTTTTCACTGCGGTGGAATGCGTTGATCCGGGGTGACTCCGTATTTGCGCTGTCTCGCCCGCCCCCACCAACAACCGCCAAAGGTAACGGCCTGTTCAACTTGCTGGATCACTTTGGCAAACTTGTTCCCGTTGCGAGCCGGTACGCAAATTGGACATCCATATTCACAAAACTCAGGGTCATTGGGATGCAGGATGGGCATCTTCCAGCCTCCCCATCCATATTTTTTAGTGCTCATGGCTCTCTCCTTGCCGAGAATAGGACATACCATCCAACGCACCACTATTCATGTAATTCTGCCTATATCCACGATCTCCACGATCGTATTGGACAAGTCTGAATAACCTGTTAAGCAAAGTGGATATCGGGCGTTTTCAATATAGGCACCCGCCAAACTTCTTCAATCAAACTCAGTGAACTTGGTCTGGATCGCTGGTTGGCGGAATCCCGCATCTGGGTTAAATATCCGGCCAAGGCGACTGCAACTGAGAGAATCCGGCGGGCTGGTCGAGCTGCCTTGATCCGAGTGGCGTATGCTGGCGCTTTGTTGCAGACGCAACGCTGATTTCTGGGAAAAGGGAAGCTCCAGTGAGCAACGCGAAAACCGACGAACTGTTCGATACCCTCCGCGCCGCCTGCGCCCGTCAGTTCGGTTTCAATCCACGCCGCATCACCGCAGGCATGCGCTATGTCGGCAAGGAAGGTCATGGCAAGGACGTGGTGCATGTGTTCCGCGATGTCGGCACCCATTCGCAAATCGCGCTGAAGAATACTTTCGCCACGCTGCGCGAAAAGCAGGGCGACAAGCCGCATTGGACGGAAGCCGAGAAAGCACACTACAAAAGCAGCAATGCCGAAATCGACGCCGAGATCGCCGCAAAACAGGCCGAACTCGAATTCATCCGCACTTGCTCGCTGTATCGCGACCACCGCGAACAACTGTTATCGCACTACACCGATTGGCCCGGTTTCCAGCCAGACGGGCCACATCCCGGTGAAGCCGCCAGAGCGCTGATTCAGGCCCTTGCCGCTGCGAACGATCCCCGCCTGGCCGAGTTCGTCGAACACACACATGTGCACGATCTCGAACAACTGGCGCATCTGTTGCTGGCGCCTTGCCACGGCGAGATTGAAGCCGCTCGGGGCTGACATCAAATTTCCATCCTACGTGTTGTTGCAGTTAACGGCGGTAACATTGCGTAGAAATCTGGCGTTCAGCGTCTGACGAAGACCGCAGGGCACCGACAGTCGGTTTTTTGTCGCTTTTTCATCGCGGCCATTCAAGCGGCGCCAATGATTTCGTCGATCCGGCCTTCAGCTACGCGGCGGGAGTTGTCATTGGCTGGCATGGATTGGCCCGGGTCTGAACGTCGGCTTACTGAGTCGAGCCGTCATACGAACCGACTACCCAATGCCGGCTCGTCGGCCTTATGTTGACCCCGTGATTATGTGGAGCTACCGAACCATCCTGTTTCGCGAGGCTTGTCTGCGAGGAATCCACTGGCAACCGGGCCCGACTTAAACTCAACATAATATTCGAGTTCGTGCAGTTGCCAGTCGCAACAACGTC
>CAZUSF010000170.1:4268-5593 GCA_964623355.1 uncultured Thiobacillus sp.
GCTGAGCGGCCATTGGCCCTGACCTGATTCCAGCCGTTCGCGAATGACTGCTCCCTTCTTTCATGAAGGGAGCAGTAACGACCCGAAGCTGTTGGCCTTTCTAACTACAATGCTCGCCAAACATGGGGGGGTAAGTCGTGAGCGACGTCATCAAGAGCAAAATTCGCCAGCTGTATCTTTTCCTGAAGGAAGCCAATCAGCTTCGCTTTCGGCCCATCCGTACCCTTGCCGAGCAACCAAAGGTCGTCCGGTTGGCTGACATGCCGAACCACCCGGCCATGCAGCTATACAGGCCGGTCCGTACCGAGAACGCACAGGAAGTCCCGGACATGCTGCTTCGTGTGAAGCGTCCTCGGCTTACACGCTGCCCAGGGCCAACAGCGTCGATTTCCTCGTGGTTGCTGCCAAACTGGGACGATCCAGCCAAGACCGTTTCCGTCGCCGAGAGCCAGAATGTCACTGACGACGAGGGTAAGACAGTCACGATCCGGTTTGACGCTGACCAGCAGCGCGTTGCAGATTTCAAGACGTGGTTGGAGCAGCGCAAGGCGTGGATCGAGCCGGAACTGGCTGCACGCAAAGCAATGTCGTTCTTCGAGGTCTTTTACGACATGTATTCCATGATCGAGAAGGATGGTGAGGAACTGGAACTGTTGGTCGCCGATGGCCATTTCCTGTGGCAGGCAACTTCGGACATCGACGGCCCTGTCGCAGTGCATCACCCGATATTGTTGAAGCGCGTCGAGCTTCGGTTTGATCCCAACGTCCCCGAATTCACAGTCCACGAAACAGATCGGGAGCCAGAGCTGTACGGCAGCCTGTTCATCGATCTGCGGGACATTGCTCCGACCGCCATCCGCAATCGGAAGAATGAACTCGAAACATCCGGCTACCACCCTTTGGGGTGGGAGGATACCGAGGCATTCCTCCGGGCCGTCATCCAGACTATTTCGCCACTCAAGGGCGAGTATCTGGACGAGCCTCCCCTTGGCGGTACTACAGCAACGCCGCAGTTGTACCGAGACATGGTTCTTTTTCTAAGAAAGCGCATCGCCGGCATCGCCAACGCCGTAGATGCCATCGTCGAAGATATCGACCACCAGGAGGTTTTTCCACCGTCACTGGCTCAGATCACCGGCACGATGACTGAGTGGGAGAGCGCCGGCCTGGGTGATGGATCAGGCGACGGTTCCGAGAATGGAGACGGTCGAGGTGGTGCTCCAACTGCAGTGACCTTTAACGACGACGACATCCTCCTTGCCAAGGAGGCCAACGAGGAACAGATGCAGATCATCCGCCGCCTTGAACATAGCGGTTCGGTGATC
>CAZUSF010000171.1:0-5517 GCA_964623355.1 uncultured Thiobacillus sp.
CCCACAAAGCGGCGGTCACCGGCGACACCGTCGGCGATCCCTACAAGGACACCGCTGGCCCGGCGATCAATCCGCTGATCAAGATCATCAATATCGTGGCGCTGTTGATCGTGCCGCTGATGGTTTGATATTCAGCCTGCGCAGCAACTAAATCGGGCCGGCTTTGCCGGCCCGATTTGTTTCAGGTCTGTCTGCGGTAGCCTGGCAGTTACACGCCAAGCACGTGGGCAACGCGCAACAGGCCGGGATCGAACATGGTGCGTAATTCCCAGGCTTCGGCGATGGGGCGGAGCAGCATGTTCTGCCCGCTGACGCCGACCATCTTGCCCGATTCGCCTTCCAGCAACGCTTCGACCGCGCGCAGCCCCATGCGGCTGGCTAGGACGCGGTCAAACGCGGTGGGCGCGCCGCCACGTTGCAGGTGACCAATGACGGTGACACGGTTGTCCTTGAATTCCGATTGCGCCGCCACCTTTTCCGCAATGACCGCCGCGCCACCTGTTTTATGACCCTCGGCAACAATGATGATGGAGGATTTCTTGCCGCGCGCCTGGCCTTCGCGCAGTCGCTCGATCAGGCTGTCGACACTGTTATTTGATTCCGGCACCAGAATGTCCTCTGCGCCACCGGCGATGCCGCTGATCATGGCGACATAACCGCTGCTTCGACCCATCACTTCAATGAAGAAAATGCGGTCATGCGAAGCCGCCGTGTCGCGGATGCGGTCAATGGCGTCCATCGCAGTATTGATCGCGGTATCGAAACCGATGGTGTAATCGGTGCCGCCAATGTCATTGTCGATGGTGCCCGGCAGGCCGATGCAGTGGATGCCGAACTCCTTGTGCAGTTTTTCCGCGCCGTGGTAAGAACCATCGCCGCCAATCACCACCACCCCCTCGATATCCAGCTTGGCCAATTGTGCCGCGCCTTTTTCACGTCCTGGTTTTTCCATGAATTCCAGGCAGCGCGCGGTATGCAGAATTGTGCCGCCACGACCGACGATGCCGCTGACATCGCGCGGGCCGATGGGGCGGATCGCGCCTTCGATCATGCCCTTGTAACCGCGCTCGATACCGAATACTTCCAACCCGTGATACACCGCGCTGCGAACGACCGCCCGCACCGCCGCATTCATGCCCGGGGCATCGCCCCCACTGGTCATTACACCGATCCGTTTCATGCTTGGGTTCCTTTGCCATTGGCTAACGTCACGTTGCCGCCGAGCGTATTAGATGACATCAAAAAACGGGGCCGGGCAAAGCAACAGGATTTTCCTGCTGCGTCGCCCGGCCCAATCAAACGCCTCAATTTCAGAGGTGTTTAACCTGCTGCGGGATCAGGCTTTGCCGTCGTCGACGGAGTCGCCCAGGCTTTCAGCAATTTTCCTGAGCACGTCGCGTTGAGCCTTAAGCTTGTCGCGCAGCGCTTTGCGATCGGTATCGGCAATCTCCAAACCCAGTTCGGAGTTGTAGTCATTGATGACTTCGAGAAGAACTTCCTTTTCCTCCAAGGTCAGGTCGCAACGCAGCATGTGTGTTCCTTTTCCGTTCGGGTTGATGAAAAACGACGTTTCGATTATCGCTGACAAATCGTCAGTTTGAGTATCAGGGGTTGCTGGATGTCGTGGATGGACCAGATCAGACAAACAACGGCGCCAGCACCAGGGCAACGACGGACATCAGCTTGATCAGAATGTTCATCGCCGGCCCGGAGGTGTCCTTGAACGGGTCACCGACGGTATCGCCCACCACTGCGGCCTTGTGTGGGTCCGAACCCTTGGCAAAACCTTCCAGCTTGCCCGCCTCGATGTACTTCTTGGCGTTATCCCAGGCGCCGCCGGCGTTCGCCATCATGATCGCCAGCGAAACGCCGACGATGGTGGCGCCTGCCAGTGCACCGCCCAGCGCTGCCGGGCCCAGGGTGAAACCGATCAGCGGCGGCACGATCAGGGCCACCATGGCCGGCGCGATCATGTGTTTCTGCGCCGCGAAGGTAGCGATCGAGATGCAACGTTTGTAATCGGCCTTGACGCCGGCTTTGCCTTCCAGCAAGCCGGGAATCTCGCGGAACTGGCGGCGCACTTCTTGCACCATCGCGAACGCCGCCTGACCCACGGCGGTCATCGTCTGGGAGGCGACCAGGAACGGCACCAGACCGCCGATGAAGGTGCCGATGACGACCTTGACGTCAAGCAGATTGAGGTCCATCGGCGGCATCCCCTGCGTTGCCAGCTGGGCATTGATGGTGCTGGTGAAGGCGGCATACAGCGCCAGCGCGGTGAGTGCTGCCGAGCCAATGGCGAAGCCCTTGCCCATGGCAGCGGTGGTATTGCCGAGGGAATCGAGCGTATCGGTGATCTGGCGAACCTCAGGCCCGGCACCGGACATTTCCGCGATGCCGCCGGCGTTGTCCGCGATCGGACCATAGGCATCGACACTCATCACCAGGCCGATCGTTCCCAACATACCCACCGCCGCCATCGCGATGCCATACAGCGCCATGTCTTCCGGCATGAAGCTGGTGGCAGCACCCATCGAAGCACAGATCAACAGCACTGGCGCGATGGTTGACTCCATGCCCACTGCGAGACCCTTGATCAAGACCGTGGCGGGGCCGGTCTTGGCGGTTTCCGCGATATCGCGCACCGGCTTCGCCGAGGTGTAGTACTCGGTCACCAGACCAATTGCGATGCCGCCGACAGTGCCTGAGGCCACTGCCCAGAAAACACCAATATCCAGACCCAGCATGCCGCACAGCAGGTAGCTGGAGACCAGGAACAGACCGGCGGCGACGAAGCTGGAGTAACGCAGCGCGGCGGCCGGGTTCATATTCTCAAATACCTTGATCGAGGCGATGCCGAGCAGCGAAGCGACCAGGCCACCGACCACCGCCAGCAGCGGGAACAGCATGGCCTGCTGCCTGATGGCTTCCGGGAAGGCGATGGCCAGGATGATCGCGGAAATGATTGCGCCGACATAAGACTCGAACAGATCGGCGCCCATACCGGCGACATCGCCGACGTTATCGCCAACGTTATCGGCGATCACCGCCGGATTGCGTGGATCATCCTCCGGAATACCGGCTTCCAACTTGCCGACCAGGTCGGCGCCAACGTCGGCGCTCTTGGTGTAGATGCCGCCACCGACGCGGGCAAACAGCGCGACGGATGACGCACCCATGGAGAAACCGGAGATGTAGTGGGCATCGACGTTGGCCCACAGCATGAACAACACGCCGACGCCAAGCACGCCCAGGCTGGCCACCGACAGGCCCATCACCGAACCGCCAAAGAAGGCGATCATCAGCGCCCTGTCCTGACCGTGGCTGCGCGCCGCTTCGGTGGTCCGCACGTTGGCCCGCACGGCAGCGTTCATGCCGAACCAGCCGGCAAGCATCGAGCTGGCGCCACCGAAGACATACGCGGCGGCGGTCTGCCAGTTGATGAAGAAACCGAGGATGAACACCAATGCAGTCATAAAGACGGCGATGATCTTGTATTCAGACACCAGGAAGGTCATCGCCCCTACATGGATGGCTGCGGCAATTTTGCGCATCTTGGCGTTGCCCGCAGGCTGCTTGACCAGATAGCGATAAATGAGAAAGGCCATGCTCAGACCGACCACCCCGATGCCGGGCGCCCACATTGCCAACTGTTCCATTTTTGTCTCGATTATGGTTGTGTGATTGGGCAAGTAGAACGCGTCATGTCTGCCGCAAAGACGAAACAGGGCTGGGTTCTACCGGAGAGGCATGCCCCACTTTAGGCGATTACTTCAAGCTTAATAATATTAATGTTCACTTATTTGGCAAGCAGGGAATCAAGCCGCTGATGTCGCTGCGGTAGATCACTTCAACAACACCGTGCTGAGGCAATTCATGCCACATGCCAGCCAGGACTTACTCCCTGCATGCCTGCATTGATAGAATGAAGGACAAATCAAATGTCCTGTTTTTTCAAGTATTTACATAAGGAGCCAGTATGAAACTGAAACTTGTCACGCTTGCGATCGCTTTCGCCGCAGCACCTGCCTATGCCGCCATCGGCACGACGAATATCCCAACCTTCGCTGGCCAGGCCGCCGCGCAAGCCGCCGCCAAAGCCGCCACGCCAACAACACCGGAAGAATGGCTGGCACGGATGACCGACTTCTCACGCAACCTCTCCGCGTTCAAGGATCCGAAGAGTTTCGTACCCTGGGCCAACGCCATTTCCGAACCCAGTTTCTACATTGCCATGGCCAACAGCATGATGGATCCAGGCGGCTGGCTGAACATGATGAACAGCGCCGCGCATCCGGATGCCGTGAGAAATCTGCTCGCCTTTGCTGATCCCGCCATTTACCTGAAGTGGACCGCCGCCGGCCTCGATCCGAATTTCCTGACCGCCGTGCTGACCCAGCTTTCCGATCCGGGCAAAGTGATGCGTTGGGGTATGGCGCCGCTGGATCCCAAGCTGTGGGGCGTTCTCGGCAACACGCTGAATCCCAATACCTATATTCGCTGGCCGATGGCGGCATTGGACCCGCGGGCATGGAATCTGATGGGTACGGTCGCGAATCCGGCGCTTTACACCGGCATGCTCGGCGCAGTGGTCAACCCGAATGCCTATGGCCAGGGCGCCAATAGCTGGCTGACCTGGGCGCCGCCGCAGAGCGTGCAGGGCGCCGGCAGCTTCGCGATGTGGGATCCGATCGCCATGCTGGGCAATCTGTCCGGCTGGATTCCCGGTCTGAACCAATTGTCTTTACCGGCATTGCCGTCCTTGCCGACGTTACCCACCCTGCCGACGCTGCCGACATTCCCCGCGCCGACCCAGGCCGCACCGATGATGGCTGCACCGATGTATCAGGCCCCGGTTGCGCCGCGAGTCGAAGCCGCACCGCAGCCCGAAGTCGTTGCCAAGGTCGCCGAAGCCCCGGCAGCCGTCCCGGCCCAGGTCGAAGCGCCGAAGGTTGCAGAAATCGCCAAGGTTGAGGCAGCCAAAGCCGAGGTAGTGCAAGCTGTTGAAGTGAAAGCGCCTGAAGCACCCAAACCGGTTGAGGCAGCGGCTCCCGCTCCCGTTGTTGCCACTGCCCCCGTCCCGGCGGCGCCTCCGGTTGCCGTTGCTGTTTCTCCCGTCCAGGCTGCTGCTCCGGCAACTGCGGCCGCGACGAGCAAAGTGGTTTTGGCCGGCGATGCGCTGTTCCAGTCCGGTAAATCCGGCATTCGAGATTTGTCGAAAGAAGGCAGAGCGCGTCTGGATGAGGTGATCGGAAAACTCAAACTACTCGGCGATATCGAGCAGATCAGAGTCGTCGGTCATGCCGATCCGACCGGCAATGCCGCTTCCAACCGCAAACTGTCGGAAGCCCGCGCCAGATCGGTCAAGTCGTATCTGATCGCCAAGGGCGTCAAGCCGGCCGTGATCATCAGCAGCGGCATGGGAGACACCCAACCCGTGGTCCAGTGCGATAAATCTCTGGTCAAGCAGGCGTTGAAAGACTGCCACGCACCGAATCGTCGCGTCGAAATCGAGAT
>CAZUSF010000172.1:0-5514 GCA_964623355.1 uncultured Thiobacillus sp.
TCGAGTCCTGGTTCGGCTTCTACGCCGGCTATGGTTTCCTCACCTGTCTGCTGATGATCATCGGCGCCAAGGCGCTCGGCCTGCTGCTGAAGCGGCCGGACAGCCACTACGCCGAGGATGGGCGTGATGAGTAGCGCGATGACTAGCGGCCTGCTGCTGCACCCGGCGCTGATCCTGATCGCAGGCGCCTTGCTGCTGCCGTTGCTGCGCGGCATGGCGCGCAATGTCGCGGTGCTGGCGCTGCCGCTGCTGGCGCTGGCCGCGCTGTGGCTGCTGCCGGAAGGCAAGTTGTGGCAGGTGCAATGGCTGGATTACCAGTTGACGCCGCTGGCAGTGGACAAGCTGTCGCGCCTGTTCGCCACCATCTTCGCCTTGATGGCGTTCGGCGGCGGCTTGTTCGCGCTGCGCCAGGAAAGCCGGCTGGAGATTCCCGCCGCTTATCTCTATGCCGGTTCCGCGATCGGCGTAGCGCTGGCCGGCGACCTGATCACGGTGTTCCTGTTCTGGGAATTCATGGCGGTGGGTTCGACGCTGGTGCTGTGGAGCGCCGGCACGCCGCTGGCCTGGGCCGCCAGCCGGCGCTATGTCGGCGTGCATCTGGCCGGCGGCGTGATCCTGTTCGCCGGCATCGCCGGGCATATCGCGCAGACCGGCGATGTCACCTTCACCGCGATGCAGACCGATTCCATCGCCCACTGGCTGATCCTGGCCGGTTTCCTGATCAACGCCGGCGCGCCGCCGTTCTCGGCCTGGCTGCCCGACGCCTACCCGGAAGCCTCCTGGAGCGGCATGGTGTTCCTCTCCGCGTTCACCACCAAGACGGCGGTGTACGTGCTGCTGCGCGGCTTCCCCGGCGCCGAGATCCTGATCTGGATCGGCATCTTCATGATCTTCTACGGCATCGTCTATGCGCTGCTGGAAAACGACATGCGCCGCATCCTGGCCTATTCCATCGTCAACCAGGTCGGCTTCATGATCACCGGCATCGGCATCGGCACCGAAATGGCGCTCAACGGCGCGGCGGCGCATGCCTTCACCCACATCATCTACAAGGCGCTGCTGCTGATGTCGGCCGGCGCGGTGCTGGCCGCCACCGGCCGGCGCAAGTGTTCCGAGCTGGGCGGGCTGTTCCACAGCATGCCGCTGACCGCCATCTGCGGCATCATCGGCGCGCTGGCCATCTCGTCGTTCCCGCTGACCTCCGGCTTCATTTCAAAATCCATGGTCACCCAGGCCGCCATCGACGGGCATCTGCAGATGGTCTGGCTGTTCCTCGCCGCCGCGTCCGCCGGCGTGTTCCTGCATGCCGGCATCAAATTCCCCTGGTTCGTGTTCTTCCAGAAGGATTCCGGCCTGCGTCCGGCCGACCCGCCGGCGTCGATGCGCTGGGGCATGATCCTGTTCGCCTTCCTGTGCATCGCGCTCGGCGTCTGGCCGGAGCCGCTGTACGCCATGCTGCCCTACGCGGTGGACTACGTGCCGTACACGGCGGCGCACGTCATCACGCAACTGCAATTGCTGCTGTTCTCCGGGCTGGCGTTCTTCGTCATGCTGAATTATCTGAAACGCACGCCGACCATCACGCTCGACTTCGACTGGCTGTATCGGGTTGCCGGTCCCGCCTTGTTCGGCGGCCTGACGGCGATCTGGCGCACGCTGCAGGCCGGCATGACGCAACGCCTCGATACCGGCCTCGCCAGCCTCGGCGACACGCTGAGTCGCCACCGTCGACCCGACGGCCTGCTGCTGCGCTCCTGGCCGACCGGCGGCATGGCGTTGTGGGTGATGATCCTGTTGCTGGCCTATCTGGCTTTCTACTATCTGGGTTGAACGCGCGCCGCCATCGCTCGCGCAAGTTGCTTGCCTGGAAGCCACGGGAAAAATACCATGGCGACCGTAGTCCATTCGACATTGTTCTGTTACAGGCCCGATAACGGCGATACCGCGACGGTATCATTTGGCCGCCGCCGATCTGTCGGTGGTGCCGATTACCCCAGGAAATCAGCATGCATGTAACGCTCGTCCATGTTTGGGTCCGCACCGAGGACATCGCAGCCTTCATCGAAGCCTGTCGACTGAACCACGCAGCCTCGATACAGGAATCCGGCAACCGCCGTTTCGATGTCCTGCAGGATGCCGGCGAGCCAGCCAAATTCGTCCTTTACGAGGCGTATGACACGCCTGAAGCCGCCGCTGCGCACAAACAGACCGCGCATTACCTGGCCTGGCGGGATCGCGTCGCCGACATGATGGCGCAGCCACGCCAGGGGCAGCCGCATCTCGGCCTGTTCCCCGCCAACTGACCCGTACGGCAGTTTCATTCAAAGGAATCAGACAAACATGATCCGTATTGCCAGCGCCGCCTCCGCCTCGTCGCAAAGTGACATCGCCGCCACGAACTGTGTCGAGCAGTTGCTCGCTGACCACCTCGACGGACCCGACTACCTGATGATTCAGGCCGACGCCCGGCACGACCTCTCGGTTGTCGCCGGCATCATCCGCGCCCGCTGGCCCGAAACGCACCTGCATGCGGTCACTTCCTGTCTCGGCAGTTTCACCGAGGCCGGCCTCTACATGGGACCGGAACCGGGCCTGTGCATGTTCGCCATTTCCGATACCGACGGCGACTTCGGCACCGCTTGCGGCGAACTCGGCGATTCGCCGCGCGCCGCCGCCGCCGCCCTGGCCAGGGCGGCCCTGCTCGATGCCGACCGACTGGGCGAAAGTCCGGCCCTGGTGTGGATATCCAGCGCGCCAGGCAGCGAGGAAGAGGTCATCGCCGGCATCCAGGAAGTGGTCGGCGCCGCTACCCCCATCGTCGGCGGCTCGGCGGCCGACAACAGCATCGCCGGCGACTGGCGCATGACATCGGGGGGTCTGACGGTGGCCAACGGGCTGGTGCTGAGCGTGCTGTTTCCGTCCGGCAAGATCGGCGCCGCCTTCCATTCCGGTTACACCCCCACCGCGCAGCGTGGGCGCATTACCCGTTGCGAGGGACGGCGCATCGACGAGATTGACGGCAGACCGGCCGCCACGGTCTATTCCGAATGGACCGGCGATGCCGTGCGGGCGCCGGCGACCGGCGTCGAGAACGTGCTGATGAGCACGACGCTGTGGCCGCTTGGACGCGCCATGCAAACCCTGGGCGGTACCGACGTGCACATCCTGTCGCACCCGGAAACCATCGCCGCCAACGGCGCCATGACCCTGTTTACCCGGGTCGAGCAAGGTGAGGAACTGATCCTGATGAGCGGCACCATCGACGCCCTGGTGCAGCGCCCGGTGCTGGTGGCGCAGTCGGCAAGCCGGGTCGGCGAGATCGAAACCGCCGATATCGCCGGCATGATCCTAGTGTTCTGCGCCGGTTGCATGCTCACCGTAAAGGAACGCATGGACGAAGTGCGCGCCTCCCTGGCCGAGGCGCTGCCCGGCGTGCCGATCATCGCCGCCTTCACCTTCGGCGAACAGGGGCCGGTGTTCACCTGCCAGAACCGGCATGGCAACCTGATGATTTCCGCCGTCGTCATCGCGCGCAGCTAGGTACGTCCAACCCATGTCCCAGGAAGACTCCCTGCTGCGCGACGCACTCGTCGAGCTGGCCAACCTGCGCACCCGCGACGAGCGCCTGCGCCGGACCAGCGAGGCCATCGCCGATGCCTTGCAGGCGCTGGGCGAAACCGACGACTGGCTGCACGGCCCGAGTCTGCTGTTGTCGCATCTGGGCACCGCGCTGGGAACCGACGACATCGCGCTGAAGTGCTTTGACGGCAGCATCACCGACATCGTCGGCGAGCAAGCCGGGGTTTACTTGCGCAAGGCGCTGGATGCGCCGGAACTGCTCACCTATCTGGCCCGCAAACCATTGCGGGCGGTGGCCGAGCCCGCCGCCGTGGCGCATTCGCTGAACCTCGCACTGCCGCCGGATGCGCCGGGCGCCTTGTTGAGCGGCCGCATCGATCTTAGCCAGACCCGCTGCCTGCTGCTCTGCTGTGGCGACAAGACGCTGCTCACCCCCGATTTGCAAGACCTCTTCCGGCGTTTCCTGCCCATCTTCGCGCAGGTCATCCGACGCCTGTTCGACGGCCTGCGCGCCAATGAAAGCGAAGCTCGCGAGCGCGCCATGACGGTGGCCAAGGAGGCGGCCGAAGCCGCCAGCCGGGCGAAGTCGGACTTCGTCTCGCGCATGAGCCATGAATTGCGCACGCCGCTCAATGCCATCATCGGTTTCGCCCAGTTGCTCGAAGCCGAACAGCTCAGTCCCTCGCAGGCAAGCTATGTCCAGCTCATCTCGCATTCCGGCGATCACCTGCTGGGGCTGATCAACGCGGTGCTCGACCACGCCAAAATCGAGGCCGGACGCCTGACCCTGGAACAAGCGGCCTTCGACCTGCCGGCTTGTATCGAGGCGGTGCGCGCCATCGTCGCTGACCAGGCCAGCGCCAAGGGGTTGCGCTTCGAGGCCAGGATCGCGCCCGGCCTGGCCCGCTACATCCTCGGCGATGCGACTCGCCTGCGCCAGATTCTGATCAACCTGCTGGCCAACGCGATCAAGTTCACCCAGTCCGGCAAGGTGGAACTGCAGGTCGCCGAAGACCAGGGGCATCTGCATTTCAGCATCCGCGATACCGGTATCGGCATGGACGCCAACGCCTTGCAGCGCTTGTTCAAACCGTTCAGCCAGGCCGATGTCTCGATCGAACGCAAGTTTGGCGGCACCGGTCTGGGCCTGATCATCGCCAGGGAACTCGCTCAGGCGATGGGCGGTGACATCGAGGTCGAGAGCGCCCCCGGGGTAGGCACCTGTTTCTGGCTCAGTCTGCCCTTCCAGCCGGCCGACGCGCCGGCGCCGGCCCCGGTCTCCGCCGCGAGCCTGGACGCCACGCCGCTTGCCAACCTGGTGAGCGGCCGCGTGCTGCTGGTGGACGACAATCGGGTCAATCGCCATCTGGCCACCGCCATACTCGGCCGCCTGGGTCTCGCCAACGATATCGCGGAAGATGGCCGGATTGCCTGCGCCCGTGTCGCCGAGCAGCCCTACGCGCTGGTCCTGATGGACATGGAAATGCCGGTGATGGATGGACTGTCCGCCACCCGCGCCATCCGCGCAGCCGAAGCCGCCGGCGCTTACGGCCAGCGTCCGCGCTTGCCGATCATCGCCATGACCGCCAACGCCATGGCGGAAGACCGCGCCCGCTGCTTCGAAGCCGGCATGGACGGCTACGTCGCCAAACCGATCGTCAGAGGCAGCCTGGAAGACGAAATGCGGCGCGTGCTGGGCTGATTGACGCCAGCGCCGCAGCTTGATGAGTCTGATATTTCAGATTTCATCCTTGATTCCTCTGTTGAACTGCGCCGCGTTCTGAGTGTTCGGCCTCATATCGTGCTGATCAACTGGGCACAAGCAAGCTTCGCAGGCAAAATGCTTGCTGCTCAACCCCTGAGCCGCGAACCGGATAGCAATGAGCAGTTAGGTCATGGGCTGTTTGGTCATGGGCGGCTTTGTCATGGATATAG
>CAZUSF010000173.1:0-5513 GCA_964623355.1 uncultured Thiobacillus sp.
TGTCGCGTATCGGCACCGCCAGACTGAAGACCGGAACCCGCAATACCTTGCCGATTTCCAAGGCGCCGATTGCCGACTTGCCTTCACCCAGCGCCGCAGCAACGTTGTTGCTGAGAGCGTAGTTGATGCCGATGCGACCAGCTTTGACCGGCATGGAGGCAGTGGTAATGCCTGCGGCATCCGTGACGAAATAGCCACCGTTGAACAGCAAGGGCAGGATAGACCGGCGCTCGAGGTTGTCCTGCTGCATTGCTGGCGATTGCAATTCCCTTTTGCCAAAGTCGGCCGCGATCATCTCCAGGGCAGTCAGGCGATCCTTCAAGGCGTGATCAATGTTTGCCGCCACCAGAGCCACGGTCGAGCGTTGCTCGTCGCCCAGCAACTGCTCCAGATCCGTGCGCAGCATCTTCGACGCGTAGTAGGCGAGCGTCCACAGGCTGAGGACGAAAATCACCAGAGTGAACAGGGTGACGCGGGTTTTCAGCGAGCGCTGCAGCGGTCCGATCATGTTGTTTCCGGGTTGCCCCGGTCCTGGTATTGATCGGCGATGGCCGTCATGGCATCGAAGTCATCGAGAAAGGCCGCCACGATGTCCGGGTCGAAATGGCTGCCACTGCCATCGGCAATGATCTCGCGGGTCTTTTCATAGCTCATCGCGGGCTTGTAGACGCGCTGCGAGATCAAGGCATCGAACACGTCAGCCACTGCCATCAGGCGGGCAGAAAGCGGAATCGCTTCGCCATGGAGTCCGTCGGGATAGCCGCTACCGTCCCATTTCTCATGGTGCCAATGGGCGATCTCCTTGGCCAGCGAGAGAAAGGCAACAGGCTGCTCGACATCGATCTCTGCCTGTTCGATGGCATCGGAACCCAGCCGGGAGTGAGTCTTCATGATCACCCACTCCTCCGGAGTCAACGGGCCGGGCTTCTGCAGGATGCTGTCCGGTATGCCGACCTTGCCGATATCGTGCAATGGCGCCGACTTGGTCAGTAGGTCAATGGTGCGCGTGTCGAGGGTGGCGGAAAAACGCGGATGCTGCCTGAGCCGCAGCGCCAGGGCGCGAACATACTTCTGCGTCCGCAAGATGTGGTTGCCGGTTTCGGGGTCGCGCGTCTCGGCCAAATGGGCCAACGCCCGAATGCTGACCAGTTGAGTCAGGTCGTTCTCAACCATGCGCCGGGATACTTCCGCTTCAAGGATGGCGTTCTTGTCTTTCAGCCAGTCGCGGGTGTGCTTCGCTTCGAGTTGCGTGCGCACCCTGGCCAGAACGACAGCCGGCTTGATCGGCTTGGTGATGTAGTCGGCAGCGCCAAGCGCCAGGCCGCGCTCTTCGTCATCGACATCGGTGAGCGCGGTGACGAAGAACACCGGGATGTCGACGGTGGCTGGGTTTTTGCGCAAATGCTCCAGCACCGTGTAGCCATCCATCCCAGGCATCATCACGTCCAGCAAGATAAGGTCCGGACGCGGCTCGCTCGTCGCCACACGCAGGGCGTTCTCGCCCGAATTGGCGGCGCGCACTTGATAAACCGGCCGTAACAGATGTGTCAGCAGCGACAGGTTGGCTGGTTCGTCGTCGACGATCAGGATGGTTGCTGAGTTCATGAAAGACTATGCCGCAAATCAATTACCCACAATTTATACGTAGTAGCAGCCAGACTTGAAATGAGTTGCGATCGGAAGGCTGCGGGTGTGAAGCATACTGCTCCGGAAGGTCTCCCAAAAAATGATGTCTCTGTTTCAAGGTTCAAAGATTAAGCAGAATCTCGCGTTCGCGCGCTGAAGGCTCGAAGCCGCGGGTTTCGTAGTGCTGGAAGATCGCATCGACGACCTGTTGCGGTTCGTCGATGACCTGGATCAGGTCCATATCCTCCGGGTTGATCATGCCTTCGCCAACCAGTCGGTCGCGGAACCAGTCGACCAGGCCGCCCCAGAAACTCGATTGCACCAGGATGATCGGGATGCGCGGGGTCTTGCCGGTCTGCACCAGGGTCAGGGCTTCCATGAGTTCGTCCAATGTGCCGAAGCCGCCGGGCATCACGACGTAGGCGCTGGCGAATTTGACGAACATGACCTTGCGCGCGAAGAAGTGGCGGAAGGTCTGGCTGACGTCCTGGTAGGGGTTGACGTGCTGTTCGTGCGGCAACTGGATGTTCAGGCCGACGCTGGGCGATTTGCCGAAATAGGCGCCTTTGTTGGCGGCTTCCATGACCCCCGGGCCACCGCCCGAGATCACCGCGAAGCCGGCATCCGACAACTTGCGCGAGATCGATTCGGTGAGCATGTAATAAGCCGAATCCGGCTGGATGCGGGCGCTGCCGAAGACGCTGACGGCGGGACGGATCGGCGCCAGGCGCTCGGTGGCCTCGACGAACTCGGACATGATCTCGAACATCCGCCACGATTCGCGCGCGGAAAGCTGGGCTTCCTGGCCGCCGCCAGGGTCGAACAGGTGAGGCAGTTTGGGTTTGATCATGGTCGTAATCGGAATAGAAATCGGGGTCGCTGCGATTCTAGTGATAAAGCATGACGGCTAGCGTCATGCTGTAAACCTCACGCCGACGGTTTTGCCAGCAGCGCGGCAATCTCGTTCGCCGTGGTGGCGAATTCTTCCGCCGGTACCGGGCGAGAGAAGTAGTAGCCCTGGGCGTAATCGCAACCCAACTCGCCAAGCGCGGCCAGATGGCTCGGCAGTTCAACCCCTTCGGCGACGATCTGCAGGCCGAGGCTGCGGCCCATCGCGATGATCGCGCCAACCAGGGTGTGTTCGTTGTTGTCTGGCTGCATGTCCTGCACGAAGGACTTGTCCACCTTCAGCGTGTCGATCGGGAATCGCTTCAGATAGGAGAGCGAGGAATAGCCGGTGCCGAAGTCATCCAGATAAATCCGCAAGCCCATTTCATGCACCGCATTCAGCCAGTGCAGCGATTTTTCGATGTCGTGCAGCATGACGCCTTCGGTAATTTCCAGCGCCAGCCGGCCGGGAGAAATGCCGTAATGGGTGATCACCTCGTGCAACTTGGCAGGCGACAGACCATCCGGAATCTGGCTGCCGGAGACATTCAGCGACAGCGTGTAGTCAAGTCCCTGGTCCTGCCAGTCGCGCAGTTGACGGCAGGCGGCATCGAGCACAAACAGGCCGATGTCGATGATCAGGCCGGTTTTTTCCGCCAACGGAATGAATTTGTCCGGCATCACCATGCCGCGCTTCGGATGCCGCCAGCGGATCAGGGCTTCGGCGCCGGCCAGGCGCTGCGTGCGCAAGTCGATGATCGGTTGGTAGAACATCAGCAGTTCGTGGTTCTGGATCGCAGCGCGCAAGTCGTTTTGCAGGTGGCGGCGGTGCTCCGCCGCTTCCGCCAGCATCGGGTCGAAGAACACATGCGTATTGCCACCGCCGGATTTGGCGCTGTCCATCGCCAGTTCGGCCTGGCGTAAAAGATTCGGCACATCGCTGGCATCGAGCGGGAAACGGGTGATGCCGATGCTGGCATGCAGGTTGATCGGCGAGCCATCGACAAAATAGGTTTGCCGGATCGCCGCCAGGATGCGGTTGCAAATCTTGTCGGCAACGTCGGCCTGGGTCATCTGGTTGAGGATGATGCCGAAGCTGTCGGCGGAAAGGCGGGCGATGCTGTCGCCGTTCTTGACGCAACTCGACAGGCGGCTGGTGGTGGTCTGCAGAATGCTGTCGCCCGCCGGCAGGCCCATGCCTTCGTTGATGCTGCGGAATTCGTCCAGATTGAGCAGCAAAAACATGAAACCGCCCTTTTGCGACAGGGCATATTCCTGAATCAGGTTGCGCAAGCCGGCTTCCAGACCGAGACGGTTCGCCAGGCCGGTGAGCGGGTCGGTGACCACTAGTTGGCGGGCGGAGGCTTCCGCCTCCTTGTGCGGAGTGACGTCATGCACTACGCCCTGGAGCAGGTTTTCACCTACCGGACTCAGCACGATATGTACCCAGCGTCGTTTGCCATCCGGAAATCGGATCATTAAATCTTTGCTGACTGAACCGGTCTGGCGCAGCGCGGACTGGGTCAAACTGGCGATTTGTTCAGGGTTGTCCCACGCCAGCAGGCCGATGTTGATCCAGGCTAAATCATTCGCGGGACCAGACTGGCTGATTTCAAACAGGCGGCCAAAAGCAGCGTTCCAGGACAGCAGCGAACCCGTGTTATCGAGGATGAAGATGCCGGATTCTGCATTGTCGAAAATGGCGTGATATTTCTTTTCGTCGATTTCCCGCGCCAGGCGTAATTGACGTTCCGCCGCCAACGCGCTGACCAGCCCCTCCGCCAGGGCGTTGATGTCATTCACCAGTTGGCCGATTTCAGTGCTGCCATGCCGACGCGGGATTGGCAGGCGCTCGCCGGTGGTCGGATCCATGCTGTGCAGTCGGTCGGACATGGCTTTGATCGGCCGCACGATGAACAGCAGCATGACCACCGCCACGGCGAAGGCGACCATTGCCAATTGCCAGCTCAGTTGAATTGCCGCAAAGCGGACTTCCTCTTGTATGCGTGCCTCGATCACCCGTGGGTCAGGCGTCAGCAGGATATGACCGACCTCTTTCTGGCTGTCGAAAGGGGAGTAGATCAATCGCTTCAGCAATACGGCCGGCCGCGCCTCGTCAATAGGGTTGGCCTGCGCGCGTTGCTTGTTGACGAGCACATTTTGCTCTGTGGAAATCGTCACCGCGAGGACATCGGAATTACTCAGCAAACCTTGCGCCAAGTCGCCGGCCAAGGTCTCATCCTTGGCAAAACAGGCGACGCTGAGCGTGCTTTCAACCGTATCCAGCAGTTCGTTGAGGCGCGTTTCCGAGGCCAGATGGGCGCGCTGGTTGGTGGCGTATGCAGTGAATGCGACGGCGGCAATACTGGCCAGCAAGGCGGCGAAAATCACCACCAGTGTCGAGCGCAACAGCAGGCCACGCATGCGCAGCAGATCAATCGCACCCTGACCTGGAAGTGTCATTAGCGTAATTCCATGACGATGCGGAATCGGCTATCCACCAGATTGCGCTCGATATAGGCGATACCGCCCGGATTGGCGCTCAGCAGCCGGAGGACTTCGGCTGCATTTTCGGCTGACCTGGGCGGCGGAGTTTTGCCGGAAAAAATCAGGCGCGACCAATAAGCGTTGATTTGATCCAGATCCTTGTTGACCAGTTTGCGATAGAACTCGGCCCGCAACGGGTTGCCTTCGGGTTGATCGATAGGGGTGGCGGCACCGCCGCCGGGGAACCTGCGGTAGCGGCCGAGAAAGATGTTGATGACTTCATCCTGGCTAAGCTGAGTGACGCTGCTGCGGGCATTCACCACGACCACAGGTTCGGCTATGGCAGGCGCAGCGTAGCTCAGCAGTGCAAGGAGCAGGAGGGGGGACGTGAAGACTGTACGCATGGCGCTTTAAAACACGAAGTCCAGCGCCAGGCTGAAGACGGTCATGTCGCCGTCCCAGGCTGGCTTCCTGTTCTTGACCAGGAACACGGAAGTGGGCGTACCACGAAC
>CAZUSF010000174.1:0-5473 GCA_964623355.1 uncultured Thiobacillus sp.
AGCCGACGGTGTTGGCGAATGTCGATGCCGGCATGCAGATTTGTCGTGACGAGACTTTCGGCCCGGTCGCGCCAGTCATTCGGTTCCAGACTGAAGCCGAGGCGATTCGATTGGCGAATGACACCGAATTCGGTTTGGCCGCGTATTTTTACAGTCGCGATATGGCACGCACCTGGCGTGTCGCCGAGGCACTGGAATACGGCATGGTCGGGGTCAACGCAGGGGTGATTTCGACCGAGGTCGCGCCTTTTGGCGGGGTCAAGCAATCCGGCCTCGGACGCGAAGGCGGCGCGGTAGGAATCGAGGCCTATCTGGAGACCAAGTATCTCTGCATGGCGCTTTGATGACATTCTGCGCTTGCCTGTTTGTCCATAACAAAGTGTAGATAACAAGCAACGAAAATTATACGTATCTACAAGATTACATTAGGATTATTGACAATATAAGAAAATTAGAACATTATCAAAACCATATGTTTATCCATGCTTTGTCCTGTACATTTAATCCACCTAGGAGAATCCCTTGAAAGTTCTGAATCTCGCTTTGACCGCTGCCGCGCTGTCCACTCTGGTTGTTTCCACCCCGGTTCTGGCGGGTGATCCGGTTGTTGGCAAGCAGAAAGCCACCGCCTGCATTGCTTGCCACGGTAGCGATACCTACCCCGGCATTTTCTACACCCTGCAACTGGCTGGCCGTAATGCCGACAAGCTGACGGTGAAGACGATGAAGTACAAGACCGGCAAGATCCTGCACCCGATGATGAACATGTCGACGGCCTTCTTCGACGAGAAGGAAATCGAAGACATCTCCGCTTACTACCAGTCACTCGGCAAGCCGGCTTTCACTTCCTCCCTGATCACGATCAAGGGCGATGATGAAGCGCCTGCCGCTAAGTAACTGACCGTCATGGCCCGGATGCTGCTGAGCCGGGAAAAGGTCTATGACCCGATCTTGCGCAGCATTCATGCCTGGAACGGTTTCGCGATCTTCCTGCTGTTGATCAGCGCCCAAGTCGCGGACTGGATCGAATTGACGCCAGAGGCTTCGGCACTCTGGCGTTTTCACGTCTGGGCCGGTTACGCCCTGATCATCGGTCTTGTCGCGCGTTTGTCCTGGGGGTTGAACGGCCCGCTGCATGCTCGACTCGGCGCCATGTGTCACGGCCGCGAATGGTGGCAAGCGTTGCGCTCACGGCAGTGGTTCTCCGAGCCGGAAGGGTTTGGTCATCATCCCCTGGCCTCTGCTGCCTACATCGTGTTTTACCTGATTGTCCTGACGATGGCGTTGACCGGCCTGGCGCTGGCCGCGATCGAGCAAGGCAGTGGGCCGTTGGTGACCTGGCTGGGTCACGACGTGGTGATGAAAGACTGGTTCAAGACGCCGCATGATGTGCTGGAAGAATTCGTGCTGGGATTTGTCGTATTGCACATCGCCGCATTGATCCTGCATGAGGTCAGTCACGGCGTGCCACTGGCGCAGGCGATGGTCAGCGGATATCAGTATCGAAAGGAAAAAGAATGATCAAACGTTTGCTGTTGATGATGTTGGTTGTGGGAACGGCACAGGCAGAAACACCGCAACAGATTCTTGATGGCCTGGTTGCGCAAGCCGGCCCGGCGAGCGCCGCGCGTGGCGAAAAGCTGTTCAGAGGCAAGTTCAGCGGCGGCAAGAATGCGGATTCCTGTACCGCCTGCCATACCGACAACGCGAAAGCGGTGGGGTCGCATGTGAAGACCAACAAGGTGATTGATCCGCTGGCGCCGGTTGCCCAGAAGGATCGCTTTACCGATCCGGCGAAGGTGGAAAAGTGGTTCAAGCGCAACTGCAACGATGTGCTTGGACGGGCTTGCAGCGCGCAGGAAAAAGCGGATTTCACCGCTTACATGATTTCGATCAAGTGAGACCGGCATGACTAGCGAATCCGGTATCACCTGGAAAAACCTGCTCACCTTGATCCTTGCAGTGGGCGGCACGACGTTGGTGATCGCCCAGGCGCCGGCGAATGATGAGGCCATATTCCCGATGCCGGCAGGCAAGACCTATGTCAACGAATGCGGCAGTTGCCATACCGCCTATGCGCCCGGGCTGTTGCCGGCGCGTTCGTGGCGCAAGATGATGGGCGAACTGGGGAATCATTTTGGCGAGGACGCCAGCCTGGAGGAACCGCAACAACTGGAAATTCTGAAAGCGCTGGAAAATCTGGCCGCCGACAGTCCCCAGGCCACGCTGCGGATGCGCCGCATCAATGGCGCGATTCCAACCAACGCGGCGCCGCAGCGCATTATCGAAACCGGCTACTTCAAATTCATGCACGACGAGGTGCGCCCCAGCATCTGGAAGCGCAAGAAAATCGGCACGCTGGCCAACTGCATTGCCTGCCACCCGCGCGCCAATGAAGGCCGCTACGGCGAACGCGAAATCCGGATTCCGCAGCAGTAAATCGAGTTGGTCTCAGTCTTTGCCGAACAGTTTGTCCAACTCGCTACGCGTATCGGTATCTGTATCTGTTTGTGTCTTGGCGGTCGCACCACCAAACAGGCTGTCGAGCGGATTCGATGAACTCGAGCCGGTTGACGCAGTCGACGCGTAGGCGTTGGTCCGGGGTTGGAACCAGTCGCAGAAGTTGGCTTTTGTCTTGTTTTTCACCTCATCCGCCGCCAGTTCACGACAATGTTTCGCTTTGCCGGTGTCGTAATGTCGGCATAGTCGGCAAACGTGCAGTTCCGCGCCACAGGCCAGGCATTCGGCGCGGCGGCCCAACGGCAATGGCAACGCCTTCAGGCTGGCGCCGCATTTCCAGCACACCAGTTCAGCACTCATGGGCTGCTCCTTGAAACAAATAGCGCGATGATAACGGCTTGATTATTGGAGAAAGAGATGGCGTTCGGACTCATCGTGATTGGCGACGAAATTCTTTCTGGAAAACGTCAGGACAAGCACTTTGCCAAGGTGCGCGAACTGCTTGCCATGCGAGGTTTGAAACTTTCATGGGTGCAGTATCTGGGTGATGAACGCCCGCGCCTGATTTCGGCGCTGCGACACTCCTTTGCCAGCGACGACATCGTGTTCAGTTGCGGCGGCATCGGTGCGACGCCGGATGACCATACTCGCCAGTCCGCTGCCGCTGCCCTGGATGTGCCGCTGGAATTGCATCCCGGCGCGCGCGATCTGATTGCGCAGCACATGGCCGAGATCAATCAGCCTTTGACACCGCAGCGCCTGCGCATGGGCGAGTTGCCGCAAGGCGCTGAACTGATTCCCAACCCGTACAACCGGATTCCCGGCTTCAGCCTGCAACAGCATCATTTTGTGCCCGGCTTTCCGGTCATGGCCTGGCCGATGATCGAATGGGTGCTGGAAACGCATTACCGGGCGTTGTTCGGCGCGGGCGCCGAAGCCGAGCGCGGCATGATCGTGCGCGGCCTCAATGAAGGCACGCTGACGCCGTTGATGGAAGTGGTGGAAGCGGAATACCCGGGGATTCACGTCTTCAGCCTGCCGCGCATTGATCCGGAGCAACGCTTTCGTTATGAGATCGATCTCGGTGTCAAAGGCCAGGCTGAACTGCTGGATGCCGCGTTTGATCGTTTGCAGGCAGGCGTGCGGGAACTTGGCGGCGAAATTTCTGCTTAAGCAGTATCGGTGACGTAACGACAGTTCGTCTCACGCAACGTAAAACTGGCCAGCCAGCCGAACAGCGCAAAGCCAAACAACACGCTGATGCCGACCTGGTAGTGCGGCAATGCCAGGCTCAGGCCAGCGCCGCCCGCCGCGCGGTCGATCGCCCAGCCGACCAGCGGTTGCAGGATGGCAGCGCCCAGGAAAGCGCCGGTATTGACCAGGCTGGTTGCCATGCCGGACAGCGCATGCTGATTCACTTCCTTGGCACAGGCCCAGGTCAGCGTGAAGCCGGCGGCGCCGAGGCCCATGCAGAAGAATAGGGCATGACTCCAGCCAGGGCGCAATTCCCAGCCGAGCAGCAAGGGCAACCAACTGACCAGATAGAGCCCGCAAGTCACGATGACGACGGGTTTGCGGCGTCCCAGTCGATCCGAAAGCGTGCCGATGAAAAAGGCGCCAACGGCAAACGCGGCCAGCAGGATCGAGGTATGCGCGGTTGCCTCGGTTCGGTCCCAGCCGTGGCCTTGCGTCAGGAAAGGCACAGCCCAGAGTCCGGCGAAGGCGAACAAGGTGCCGGACACACCCATGTTGACGAAGAAGCCGGGCCAGGTGGCGCGATTGCCGGCAACCCGCAAAAGTCCGTCATACCAATGCCCGTCATGTTCGGGATGAGCGACTTTGCCATCCATTTCACGCAGGCTGGGCAGGCCGACGTGCGCCGGGTTGTCGCGCACCAGCCACCAGGCCAGGCCGGCCAGGAGCAAGGAAAACAGTCCCACGACGACAAACACATCGCGCCAGCTGACATAGCCCAGCGCCCAGGCCAGTGGCGATGCCGCCAGCACGGCGCCGAGATTGCCGAGCAGGATGGTGAGGCCGGTCAGCGTGCCGAAATGGCGTTCGTTGAACCAGGCGGCGTTGAGTTTCAGCAGCGCAATGAAGGTGACGGAAACGCCCAGGCCGACCAGCAGGCGGCCGATCGTGGCCTGGCTGAAGCTGTCGGCCAGGCCAAACAGCAATGAACCCACGCCAGCCAAGATGCCGCCGGCGGCGACGATGCGACGCGGTCCCAGCGTGTCGGCCAGGATGCCGGTGGGAATCTGCATCAGCGTGTAAACGTAGAAGTAGGTGGCGGCGAGTCCGCCCAGCGCGGCGGAGTGAATCTGGAACGCGGCTTGCAGATCGCTGGCGATGGCGGCCGGCGCGAACCGGTGGAAGAAGGACAGTACGAAGGCCAGGCCAACGACAATGAATGCCGTCCAGCGCAGGCGTTGGAGTTGTGTTTGCTGCGCCAGGCTGAGCATGTGGCGGTTCAGGCCTGATCGACGTGCATTTGCAGCCAGAACTCCAGCAATGCCAGGTGCCACAACTTGCTGCCCTGGATGCGCGTGTGGTGCTGTTCCGGTTCGGCCAGGAGCTTTTCAACATAGGGTCGCTGGAACAGGTTGCGGTTGCGGCAGGCTTGTGAATTGAGAATGTCGGCCATGAAGTCGTAAAACTCGCCACGCACGTACTTCAGCGCCGGCATCGGGAAATAGCCTTTCTTCCGGTCAATCACCGCATCCGGCAACAGGCCGCGCGAGATGGTTTTCAGGATATGTTTGCCGCCGGATGCCAGCTTGAGTTCCGGCGGCATGCGCGCCGCCAGTTCAACCAGCTCGTGATCGAGGAAGGGCACTCGCGCTTCCAGTCCCCAGGCCATGGTCATGTTGTCGACGCGTTTTACCGGGTCATCGGTAATCAGCATTGTGGTGTCCATGCGCAATACCTGATCGATGAAACTGTCCGCATCCGGTTCGGTCAGCCGCGCCGAAACGGTGAATGCGGTGTGATCCAGGCCGTGCAGCGCCGG
>CAZUSF010000175.1:0-5405 GCA_964623355.1 uncultured Thiobacillus sp.
TCACCGCGCCGGCGGCGCCAGCACCCTTCAGTACGTTTCTGCGCAAAATGTTCATATCCACTCCTATCTCATCTCGTTGATTACAAGCTGTGAACAAAGTCGACGACCTTGTCTATTTCTTCCTCGCTCAGCACCTGATGCTTGCCGAACGGAGGCATGAAACTGGTAGAACTGGATGCGGTGGCATCCCAGATCTTGGCGCGCAAAATGTCCTTGTCGGGAAAACGCGCTTGCATTGCGATAATCGGCGGGCCGCTGTTACCCGTCTGCAAGGCATCCGGCACGGCGGGAAAACCGTGACAGGCCAGGCAATTGCCCTTGGAACGATCAAAAGCGATCTCTTTACCACTGGTGTCGATCGGCGATGCGAACGCACAGGCCGAAGTAACCAGTAAGGTTGCAAGAATGCCAAAACCTGCACTTGCGAGTTTCGGCAACGCTGATTTCGCCTGAATCAAAAAATCTCCACCATCCATTTAATTCGTAAGAAATAAACCAGACAGATTCATCAAATAATTAGGCGGCGAAGAATATTCGCAACATCGCGATTGACACAAGCGAGAAATCATCACTTGGTACGATATTTTTTGGCGCAAGTATGTTAGTACCAATGCCACTTTTATTGCATGGTTATAGCTTCCGAGCTACTGCTTTGCTTGCCGCCGCTGGGTTTCTTCCTGCTGGCGTTCACGCAGTTCACGCATGCGGGCATCGATGATCGACAGGGTGTAGAAATCAGCCTTGCCCAGACGCTGCGCCATCTGCAGTTGCTCAATCGCCGCACCAGTCCGATCCGCCAGCGCGTAGGCCTCGGCCTGCGCCAGGAAGGATTCGGCGCTCTGCCCCAGGGCTTGATGCGCTTGTGCCTTGAGGGCGAACAAAGTGGCATCGGACACCCAGATTCGCTGCCGCTGATTCAGAAAATCCAGCGCCTGTTGCGCCTTGTCGTCGCGCAGCAAAGCCTTCACATGTACATAGGCCAGCGGCCGGTAAGCGCTGTTCTTGTCCAACGCCGCGCTGGAAAGCTGCGCCGCCTGCGCCGCCTGACCGCGCGCCAGAGCAAGTTCAGCGCGCGCCAGATCAAACAATGTCGAAGGCGCCGACAAACTGATCGCGGCGTCCAGCGCACGCGCCGCCTGATCCATCTCACCCGCGCGCAGACTGGCTTGCGACAGGCCATACCAGGCCACCGCCGTGGGTTGGTCGCGGATTCTCACTTCGAATTCATGCATCGCATCCCGAGCCTCACCCGCTGCCGCTTGCACCCGCGCCCGCACCAGGGCGAATTCCAGGCTATCGGAGAATTGCCGGTAAGGCAGGCTGGAGAGTCGATTCTGAATATCGGCGATGCGCTCATAAGTCAGCGGGTGCGTGCGCAGATAAGCAGGGGCATTGTTTTCATACAACCGGCCCTGCGCCTGCAAACGCTCGAAAAACGTACCCATGCCTTGCGGTGAAAAACCGGCGGCAGAAAGAATCTGCAAACCGGCCCGATCCGCTTCGCGTTCGTGTTCACGCGTGAAATCAAGCTGATTCTGGATACTCATCGCCTGTGTCGTGACGATCGCGGCTTGCGCCGCTTCCGGACTCGAACGCGCGGCAAGAATGGCGATCGCCAAACCAACCAGCGATGCGAGGCCGGAGGATTTCTGGGCATCGACGATGCGCGCGATATGTTTCTGCGTCACGTGCGCAATTTCGTGCGCCAGCACACCGGCCAGCTCCGATTCATTCCGCGCCGCCGCAATCAGGCCGGTATGCACACCGATATAGCCGCCGGGCAGCGCAAACGCATTGATGCTGGCATCCTGCACCGGGAACAACTCGAACATGCGCCCCGGCTCCGGCGAAGCCGCAGCAAGGCGTTCACCCAGGCCGTTGAGATATTCCGCCAGCACCGGATCATCGAGATACTCACCGCTATCGCGGATCTGCCGCATGATTTCACGCCCGATCCGGTCTTCATGCGCCTCGCTCAGCGTCAGTCGCGAAGCTTCGCCCAGGTCAGGCAATTCCAGTGCATGGCTTGGAACGCTGATCAGCAGCGAGAGAGAGAGGGCAAGTGCTTGGCCAAGTGCATGCGAGCGAAATTTTTGCATCACGTTATGATACTTGGCCTCCCTTTCTGGTTCCCTGCTTGGCGTGCGCATATCTTGTGTCCTCATTGGCAAGGGAACCTTCATTCCAATCACCGCTCGCAACCAACCAAACCATGAATAATTTCACTCATTTTGATGAACAGGGCCGTGCCTTGATGGTCGGCGTCGGCGAAAAAGCAGAGACTCGCCGCGTAGCCATCACCACCGGCCGCATCGTCATGCAACCCAACACGCTGGCGATGATTCGCGATGGCGGCGCCAAAAAGGGTGATGTACTTGGCGTTGCCCGCCTGGCCGGCATCATGGCCTCGAAGCGAACCGCCGACCTGATTCCGCTCTGCCATCCGATCGCACTGACCAAAGTCACCGTCGATTTCCGCATCGACGAAGCAGCCAATGCGATTGAATGCAAGGCACTGGCCGAAACCGTCGGCCGCACCGGCGTCGAGATGGAAGCCCTCACCGCCGCCAGCGTCGCCCTGCTCACTATCTATGACATGTGCAAGGCGGTGGATCGCGGCATGGTCATCGAATCCGTCCGCCTGATCGAAAAGCTGGGCGGCAAATCCGGACACTGGAAAGCCTGAACCCGAGACACCCATCATGAATGCGACCATCGACCTGCAAGCCCCCTTCGTACATGACCTCAGCCCTGCTCAACTGCGCGCGTTGCAGGAGAACGGCGCCCGCCAGTGCGGCGTCAGCCAGCCTTTTCTCGACACTTTGCGCGACGGCAGCAACGGGCCGGAACTTTCCTTTATTCCGGCCGGTACCTTCACCCAGGGCAATCCGGAGACGAAACGTGAGTTTGGTGAATTCACGCCGCGCCAGGTCAACATCGAGCACGCCTTCGGCATTGGTCGCTTTAGCGTCACTGCCGATGAGTTTCAGCGCTATACCGAAGCCAGCGGCCATCAATGGCCGGAACATCTAGTGCGCACCGAAGGTCGCCAGCCGGTGACCAATGTCAGCCGCGAGGATGCCGCCGCCTATCTGGCCTGGTTATCTGAACAGACTGGTCAGACCTATCGCCTGCCGACTGAAGCGGAATGGGAGTACGCTGCCCGCGCCGGCAGTGCGACACGGTACTGCTTTGGCGATGATCTTGGCTGCAGCGAGGCGAATACCGGCTCGTTTCAGATCGTCGGCCGCAGCGTGACCGGCTGGCGCCGTTTTTTGCCGTTTTGCGCGCCGATGAATCAGGCGATCGATGTCGGTCTTTATCCGGCCAACATCTGGGGCCTGTTCGACATGCACGGCAATGTCTGGGAATTCACCAGCAACCTCTGGGAAGGTCCGGCCGACCCGAACAGCCCGGGCAAAACCGGCCGCTGGTACGTCACCAAAGGCGGCTCCTGGTTTGAATCGGCCTGGCATTCACGCTCCGCCGCACGCAAACCGCGCTGGTTCGACGAACTTGACGTCAATCTGGGTTTCCGGGTGCTGCGCGAAATCAAATAGAAAGCCGATTCGCCCGAGGCATCCCGACAGCTGTGCTGCGAGAGCGGAAACTCAGCTCAGGTAATTGAACAACGACAAGCCGGAAGTCAGTGCAAAAGCGCGACTGATCGCCTCCAGCGAGGTTTGCCGGCTTTGCAGTTCAACGATGGCGGCAGCCTTGTCCACTTGGGTCAGGTCACTTAGCGCGTTCTTTTCCAATAACAAAAAAGCCTCTGACGACGCTCTCAAGCTTTTGATCTCGGTCAACGCCCCGGCAACACGCTGTTCAATTTCATTGAGTTTTCTTGCAGCCACATCAACGATGGCGATATAGCTCTGCATGTTTTGATCAGTCGTAGTGCCTGCTGCAAGGGTGGAGATGGCATGCGCCAGATTATGGAGAAGATCATGCCGATCAGTTGCAGGGACAAAAGTAGGATTCGCTGCATCGATGATGGTCACACCCGCCTCCGCATCGGTAAAACTTAACGCACCGGTAAGGCTGTCCGTCACCTGCACGCGTTGACTGGGGCCAATCTGAATCTCGCGCGTCGCGGAGAGTACCAACGGACCCGGGGGGGGCGCATTGCCAAAGGTGGTCGCTACAGGCGAGGCACTTGTGCTGAGGTTGGCAAATGGCTGCAGATTTGTAGCAGTTCCACCAAAAATATACTCACCGCCCGTATTGCGCGTGTTAACCAAGTCAAGCAACTGGTCAAACGCACCCTTCAACTGCGCCGAGTAAGCGCTGCCTAAGGGTACGGTCTGGGATGAACTGGCACTCAGCAACAAGCCGCGAACCTGATTCAAGACGGAACCCATTTCCCGTAACGCCACATTTTCGTACTTCAGATCCAGCTCGGCCTTGGTCTGGTTTTCCGCATATTGGGTCCTTACGGCGATACGCTCACTCAATTCCATCGCTTTGACCGCGCTGATCGGATCATCTTTGCTGAATTGCATCCGCAAGCCGGTTGCGATCTGTTGATTCAAACGGGCAATGCCGTTTTGATTGCTCTGGATGCCAACCAGGCTGGTACTGAGATAAGTCAATGAATCAATGCGCATGATGCCTCCTTATCGCAGGCTGGAAATTAGATCATCAAACAAACCCGAGGCAATTTGCATCGCCCTCGCGGAAGCCTGATAAGCCTGCTGAAAACGAATCAGATTAGCCGCTTCTTCGTCCAGATTCACACCGGAAATTGCCTGCTTAGCAGCCTTGCTCTGACTCGTCAACGTCTCGTAGGCAGCCAGGTTGATATCTGCTTCGGAAGCCAGGGTTGCTGTGCGTGATACCAGTTGAGCATAGGCGCTGAAGAAAGTATCGCTGCCGTTAACCGTATTCAGCTTGGTCAGTAAACCAGCCAGCAACAGCGCATTCGTGGTATCGCCTGGGCTACCCGCGCTACTTGACGAGGCTGCAATCTTGTTCGGGTCCGTAATGAGGGCGGTCAGCGAGCCCGCTGCACCGCTGGCACCCAGCAGCCAGCGGTCACCTGCCTGCGGCGTGCCACCGGCAACTGCCGCCAGCGTGAAGCCCTGCGCCACACCACCTATGGTGGTCACCGCCGCCAGCGTACCGGCCGCGCTGCTGACCCCATCCGACAAACGTTTCAACGTGTAATTCGTGCCATCGTAAGACAACTCATAGTCGATCTGCGAGGGGTTGGAAAGCATCGCGGTGATGACCTGTGTACCGGTATTGCTGGTATTCGCAGTGGGCTTTGTACTGGCAGTGAAGAAATTACCGCCCAAAGTTGGCCCTACAGGTGGCGACTGCTTATCGAAACCCGCCAAATGCTGGGTATTGAACTGCGCCGCGAATACTAGCGCCAAGCGATCGAGATCCTGCATCGCAGGTTT
>CAZUSF010000176.1:0-5379 GCA_964623355.1 uncultured Thiobacillus sp.
GGCTTCAGCGGTGCGCTGCCGTATTGTTGATAGGTCAGGCTGATGCTGCTGTCGAGTTTGTTGGACAGCGCCGCCATGCGGCCGGTGCCTTCGTACTTGGTTTTCACGTCGACCGAGCAGAGCAGGCCCATCGGCGCCATGCGGCGGACGATTTCGCTCATGCCGCGGGCTTGTCCCGGCGAGCTTTTCGCCAGCGCCGGAATGCCCATAAAGAAGTCCGGTTGTTGCGCGGCGTCGATGAATGCCGCAACTTCCTTCTGCTCCGCCGTGTCACGCGCCAGCCAGACCGTGCCGACCAGCGTGAAACTGGCTTTCTCGCCGCCGATTTCAGCCGGCATGGAGGCCGCCAGAGAGTGCTCGGCGCACTTCCATTTCTGCAACATATGGCTGCGGCCGGTGGGCTTCAAATCCAGTTTCAGATCCTTGCTGGCGATTTTCGCGTCGGTCTGCTGATTCAGCGCCGACATGGCATAGATCTGCGCCAGACGCTGGGAGTGATCGATGACGGTAATTTCGTTCTTCTTAACATCGTAGAGATGCGAGTAGGCTTTGCCGCGATCGATCAGGTCACGCCGAATCTGCGGTCCGCGCAGCCAGACACCTTCCTGGCCGACGCCTTGCATACCCATGGCTACCACGGTGCTGCGGCCGGTCATGGACAAGTCGGCGATGGCCGGTAAAGCGACCAGGGCGCCCAGCAGGGCAAGCGTCAGAGTGGCTTTTTGCATGATTTCTCCTCACGTTGATGCGCTTCGAATTCACTCATGTTGAAGCGTCGGTAAACTTTCATCATGGGCTCGGGCGCCCACCAGTTAAGCCGCCCAAGCAACCTGAGACTGGCGGGTACCAGCAACATGCGCACCAGAGTGGCATCGACCAGCACCGAAAGCAACAAGCCCAGACCCATCGCTTTCATGAACACTACTTCACCCATGGCGAACGCCCCCAGCACGATGCCGATCAGCAACGCCGCGCTGGTGATGATCGGGCCGCTGCGCTGCAAGCCGGAAGCGACCGCCTTCATGTTGTCGCCGCCGGTGGTTTGGCACATTTCCTTGACCCGCGACAACAGGAACACTTCGTAATCGATCGACAAGCCGAACGCGGCGGCGAAGATCAGCACCAGGATCGTGCCATCCATGCTGCCCTGTGGCGTGAAATTCAGCCATTGCGCCAGGTTGCCGTCCTGGAACACCCAGACCAGCGCGCCAAAGGTTGCGGAAAGCGAAAGCAGGCTGGTGATCACCGCTTTCAGCGGTATCAATACGCTTCCCAGCATGAAGAACAGCAGCACGAATATCACGCACACGATGGCGGCGATGGTCCATGGCACGGAATCGCGCAGGGATTGCAGATAATCCAGATGGAAGGCCGGGAAGCCGCCGACCTGAACCTGTTTGACGCCTGCCGGGATTTGCAGTGCGCGAATCTGCTTGACCAGCTCGCGCGCCGCTTCGGAACTGGGCGGCACCGAGTATTCGACATACATCACCGTGGTGTCGCCCTTGGCATAACCGTTCAGGGTTTCCAGCGCCAGCGGAAACTGCTCGGGGTATTCGTAAAGCAGTTGATAGTCAGCCAAAGTCAGGTCGGGTTCGACGCTGGTCAATCCGGAAACTTTGACGACGCCCGGCAAGGCGCGCAATTTTTGCGTGTAGACATCCAGACCGGCCAGCGCCACACGGCCATGCGCATCGCCTTCGGTCTGGATTGCCAGCACCAGCGGCCCCATGTCGGAATGGGCAAAACGCTGCTTGAGGATTTCCTGTACCTGTCGGCTCTCCGCCGTGACCGGCAACGATTTGCTGTCGGCCGGGCCGATTTCCATGTACAGCACCGGCGAGCCCATCGCCAGCAACAAACCCAGCGTCAAGATCAACACCGGCCAGGCCCGGCGCATGACGAAGTAGCTGTAGCGATACCAGCGCCCGCCCTCCTGCTGCCGTGATGCGCGCCGCGCCAGGGAGGGCAGCGCCAAACGATTGACGCGATGGCCGAGCATGCCGAGCAACGCCGGCAACAGGACCACGGCGGTGAGCATCGCGGCGCCCACCGAGATGCTGCCGGCCAGGCCCATGTTCTGGAAAAACCGCTGCGGCAGCAAATGCAGGCAAAACAGGCTTGAGGCAACGGTGAGGCCGCTGAACACCACGGTTCTACCGGCCGTGCGCAGGGTGATCATCAAGCTTCGGTCGACATCGTGGCCGGCCGCCAGCTCCTCGCGAAAACGCGACACGATGAACAAGGCGTAATCGATGGCCAGACCGAGCCCGAGCATGGAGACGACATTGGCGGCATAGACGCTGATGTCGATGAAATGCGTGAAGGTTTTCAGCAAAGCGACCGACAGCACGATGGTGACCACACCGACGATCAGCGGCAACGCTGCGGCGACAACCGACCCGAACACCCAGACCAGCAATACCGACAGGGCAATGAAACTGGCGACTTCGGCGCGCAGGATGTCGCGCGCCAACTGTTGGCGGATATCGACATAGGTGGCCAGCTCGCCGCCCAGCATGACTTCGATATCTTCGCTCTGGACTTGTTCACGCAGACGCTCGAACGCCGCGATGCCCTCGTCGGCGGCGCGCTCCAGTTGCACCACGGCATAGCTCAGGCGACCGTCCTTGGAACGCAGCCGGACATCGCCACCGCTGTGGTAGCTGATGACGCTTTTGACTTCGGGATTGCGTGCAATACGACCGGCGACTTCTTCGACCGCACTGCGGTAGGCGGGACTATCGACGTCGCCCAGCGCATCGGAACGGGGCCGAAACAGCATGATGACTTGCGTTTCGTCGCGACCCATATGTTCGCGCAGCATGCGTACCGACTCGGCCGAACCGCTGCCCGGCACTTCCCAGCCGGGCGCCAGCGTCAAACGCTGCATCACATCCTTGCTGTAGAACGCGCCAAGCAGGACAAGAAGCAGGCTCAGCAATACGATCACCCGGGGATGACTGCCGCATAAACGACCTAGAAAAACAAACATGTGGGTTGGCGGCCTTGATTCGGTTCGGTGCTAGTGTTTACGCAGACTTCTGCAAGCAAGAATTAGGTTATCACTTAAGCAATAGGATCAAAGCGTGGGATGGCACTGAATTCGGAGGGGGCACCACTTATTCCGCCTCGCTTTCAAAACCGGCCTGCGCCAGTTCCGCCGCGCGCAACAACGCGCGCGCCTTGTTGCGCGTCTCCTGCCATTCATTTTCCGGTACCGAGTCGGCAACGATGCCGGCACCGGCCTGGACGTAGAGCATCTTGTCCTTCACCACTGCAGTGCGGATGGCGATTGCGACGTCCATATCGCCGTTGAAACCGACATAGCCGACCGCGCCGGCATAGACGCCACGTTTGCTGGGTTCGAGTTCATCGATGATTTCCATTGCCCGCACCTTGGGCGCGCCGGAAACCGTACCGGCCGGAAAAGTGGCGCGCAGCACGTCCATCGCATTCAGCCCCGGCTTCAGTTTGCCTTCGACGTTGGAGACGATGTGCATGACGTGCGAATAGCGTTCGATGCTCATGTTTTCGGTGACCTTGACGCTGCCGATCTGGGCGACACGGCCGGCATCGTTGCGGCCGAGGTCCATCAGTTGCACATGCTCGGCGCGCTCTTTCGGGTCGGCCAGCAATTCGGCTTCCAGGCGCAGATCTTCCTGCCGCGTCACGCCGCGCGGGCGGGTGCCGGCAATCGGGCGCACGGTGACCCGCTTTTCATCCGGATGCTGGTCATCGCCGGCACTTTCCAGTCGCACCAGAATTTCCGGCGAAGAGCCAACAACATGGAAACCGCCCATGTCGTAATAAAACATGTAGGGCGACGGGTTCAGGCCGCGCAAGGCACGATAGAGCGACAGCGGATGCGCGTAGAACGACTGGCTCATGCGCTGCGAAAGCACGACCTGCATGATGTCGCCATCAAGGATGTATTGCTTGGCACGCGCCACTGCCGCCTTGAACTCGGCCTCGCCGAACTCGGAGACAGCTTCGTCACCATTGCCTTTGACATCGCGCGGCGGAATTGCCGGCCGCTGCAGCAACCGGGTCAGTTCCGCCAGACGCCGGTGAGCTTTCAGGTAGGACTGGTCTTCCAGCGGGTCGGCATAGACGATCAGGGTCAGCTTGCCGGACAGGTTGTCGACCACAACCAGCTCATCGGTCAGCATGAGCAGGATGTCGGGGGTGTTGATGTTGTCAGGCTTGCGCGCGGCAGCCAGGCGCGATTCGATGTAGCGCACCGTGTCGTAGCCGAAATAGCCGCACAGGCCGCCGGGAAAGCGCGGCATTCCGGGCACCGGCGCGGCTTTGTAGCGGGCGAGGAAGGCTTCGACGAATTCGAGTGGATCGGCGCAGGTGGTCTGCTCCACCGGCAGGCCGTTGGTTTCGACGCTGGCAAAGCGACCATGCACGCGCAGCACGGTTTTGGCCGGCAGGCCGATGAAGGAATAGCGCCCGAATCGCTCGCCGCCGACTACCGACTCAAGCAGGTAGGAATAAGGTTCATTGGCCAGTTTCAGGTAGATCGACAGCGGCGTATCGAGATCGGCCGGCAGCGGCTTGATCACCGGAATCCGGTTGTATCCCTGGCGCGCCAGGCTGTTGAATTTGTCTTCGTTGAACATGCGGGTCTTTCTGGAAATCGTGACGGTCAAATGCAGCGGCTGAAACGCAATTCAACCCGCCATCGGCTGAAATGGAGTTCCAGCGCGCTGTTTCCAGGGAATCCCAGGTTCATTTTTTGACGATCAACTTGGCGGCGTCGGCCAGTGTCGGCACCACGGAATCGAGATCCAGTTCACTCACCGGGCGGCCACGGTTGTAGCCGTAGGGGACGCAGAACACCGCGCAGCCAGCGGCGCGCGCGGCCTGGGTGTCGTTCAGCGAATCGCCGATCAGCAGCAGCTCATCCGGTTGAACGCCGAACACCTGACAGGCGTGCAGCAAAGGCATCGGATCCGGCTTTTTCTTCGGCAAGGTGTCGCCGGACAGGATCAGTTCGAAGTAGTCGAACAGACCGGTGTCCTTCAGCAACGGGTGGGTAAAACGCGCCGCCTTGTTGGTGATGCAGGCGAGCCGATAACCGCCGGCGCGCATGGCTTGCAGACCTTCGATGACGCCGGGAAAGACGCGGCTCTTGCGCGACACATGCGCGCCGTAGTGCTTTTCGTAACTGGCCAGCGCCTGTTCGAACAGCGCCGGGTCAGGCTCGGCTTGCATGTCGCGGGTCAGGGAACGTTTCACCAGACGTGAAACGCCATTGCCAATATAGGTTTTTATTTCAGCCAGCGAGACAGCCGGCATGCCGAGATCGACCAGCATCGCTTCGGCAGCGTCAGCCAGATCTTCAGCGGTGTCGAGCAGCGTGCCGTCGAG